>SMVY01000050.1 GCA_004357415.1 Gemmatimonadota bacterium | reverse complement strand
GGAGTATTCGGCGTCTTCTATTATCGGAGTGCCAATCCCAAGACTTTGTCGATCCTGTCGCATTTCCTCCCCGTCCCAGCCGAGGCCATCACCAGAGAGTTTGCCACCGGTGCCACCGCCGACGAGATCTGTGCCCGGACCATTCGGGGCTTGCACGCCTTGGGGGTGAACCGGGTGTATATCAGCAACCTCGATCCGGCGGATGCGCCGGAGCGGTTGGAGGCTATTGAGAGGGCGGTAGGGCGGTGATGACAGCGGGGGCAGCGAGGGCAGCGAGGGCAGGGATCTTGACACGGAGGAGCATCAACAAGACTCCTTGGGCTGCCCCGCTGTCCTCGCCTACCCCAATACCGCCAGCGCTGACTCGACTTTAAGATCCGGCGCCACTATTTGAATTCCCTGCACCTGGGGTTTGATGGCTACGGCCAACTCCCGGGCGATGGCGATCCCTTCCTCAATTTCCCGGCCATCTTTCTCGGCTTGCTGCATCCGCTTCACCAACTCGGCCGGGACCGGGACCTCGGCCAGCTCCTGCTCGAAGAACTCGGCTTCACGGGCCGAGCGCAGGGGCCAGATGGTGGCGATCAGCGGGATCGTCGGGCCGTTCCAGCCAGCAAGAAACTCCTGCAGCGCGTGCGGATCGAACACCGGGGCGGTGATGGCGAACTCTGCTCCGGCATCGACCTTCCAGAACAGGCGCGACAACTCCCGTTCCCGGTCGAAGTGCGTCGGGTCGATGCGGACGCCGGTGAAGAACCGCGTGGGGCGGCCGATCACGTTGCCGCCGAGGTCCTGCCCGTGGTTGAGACAGACGAGCAGGTTGACTGCGCCGATTGAATCGACGTCGAGATCCGCCGGGGCGTCCATCCCCGGGGAAATCGGCTCACCCGTCACCACCAGGATGTTGGCGATGCCCTGGGCGCAGGCTCCCAGCATGTCCGACTGGATGCGGGGAAGGCGCCGGGCGCGACACGAGTAGTGCACCACGGGTTCTACGCCCTGGGGACGGGTGACCAGCTGCGCCATGGTGATCGGCGACATTCGCGCTTCGTTGCGGGGACCGTCGGGGAACGCAACGAAGGTGAGGCCGGCGTCATCGAGCCTCTGGGTGGCCGCGTTGATGCGATCCACTTCCCACCCCGTCGGCAGCGGCAACTCGACGCCGGTCACGAATTGGCCATGTAGCAGCGCCTTGGCCAGGCGTGACTTGGTGTCCGGCGGCAGCGGCGTGGGCGTACGGGCACTCACTACCGGTTTGATGATCCGGGGTGCAGCCGCTACCGGGGCGGCACCACCGCCGATGGCTTGTCGCAGCGCGCGGATGTGATCGGGTGTGGTTCCGCAACATCCCCCAAGCAATCTGGCGCCGCCGCGGATGGCGCGCCGCCCCCAAGCGACGAGATAGTCGGGGGTGGCGAGGTAGATGTTGCGCCCGTCCACGGTGTGTGGCTGGCCGGCGTTGGGTTGGGCCGAGAGCGGCGTGGCAACGGCCTCGTGCATGCCTTCCAGCGCGTCGAGCACCGACAGCGCTTCGCTGCAGTTAACCCCCACCGCATCGGCCCCCGCTTCAGCCAGCAGGACCGCTGCCTGGCCCGGGGCCACGCCTTCCCGGGTGACGCCGCGCTTTGCTACCGCCACTTGGGCAACGATCGGTACATCGGCTACCGCGCGGACCGCTCGTATGGCCTCCTCCATTTCCGGGAGGTGGCTGAACGTCTCGATGATGAAGAGATCGACACCGGCTTCCGCAAGGGCCCGGGCCTGTTCCTCGAACACTTCCCGGGCTTCGTTCCGGGAGATGGGGCCGAACGGCTCAATCCTGACCCCCAACGGTCCCATGGCGCCCGCAACCCAAGCGTGCCCGCCGGCAGCCTCCCGGGCAATCTCCACCCCGCTGATGTTGATGGCCGCCACCGAGTCCGCCAACCCGTGGGGCGACAGCCGGAACCTGTTGGCGGCGAAGGTGTTGCTCTCCAGAATGTCGGCCCCGGCAGCGACGTACTCGGCGTGGACTTCCCGCACCAGACCGGGCCGGCTCAAGTTCAACTCTTCGAAGGCCAGATTGATGAAGATGCCCTTGGCGTAGAGCATGGTTCCCATGGCGCCGTCGAACAGGGCGATACCGCTGCCCGCGAGGAACTCACCAAAGGGTCGCTCGCCCGGCCTAACGGTCGGCGTCTCGGGAATGCCGGTCGATGTCATGATGGCTGAACGTGGTGAGATGGTATGCTTGGGTCAAGGCTGCCTGACTACGCCCGGCTACCCATCACCATTCCCACGACCTCCCGGTCTCGATCCCGATTGTCGAGGTTGATCACCACGATCTGCTGCCAGGTGCCGAGTGCCATCCGTCCGTCGATGATGGGGAGCGATACTCCCGTCTTCAGGAGAGCGGATCGGACGTGGGAGAACCCGTTACCGTCACCCCAACGGTCGTTGTGAGCGTAGTGGGCCTCGGCCGGCGCCATGGCCTCGAGTGCCCGCTGCAGATCGGCCAGTGCGCCGGATTCATACTCGATGGTAGTGATTGCCGCGGTGGATCCGATCGCCTGCAGGGTGAGAGTACCACTACCGATACCCGAGTCGTCCGTTAGCGATGCAGCCTCCGAGGTGATATCCCACACGCCGAACTCGGCCGGAAGGTGACGGGACCAGGTGCGATGTTTGGTGATCATGGTGGACACGGTCGCTCCCGCGAAGAAATAATTGTGGGTCTTGCCCACCCTGCGTCTTCCGACCACGTTACCGGCGTGAGGCCTTCTCTCTCCCCCGTCGAGTTGTTGGGTCGGTTGGTGGCGTTCGACACGACCTCCAGGAACAGTAATCTGTCACTGGCGGATTTCGTGTGCGACTATCTCGACCGGTCCGGGGTCCGCATCACCCGCAACCCGTCGGCCGACGGACGCAAGACCAACCTGGTCATCCAGGTGGGACCGGATAGCAACCCGGAGACCCGTGAAGGGGTGGTACTGTCGGGACACATGGACGTTGTTCCTGCGGATGAGCCGGAATGGCGCAGCGATCCTTTCGAGCTTGCCCGGTCCGACGATCGGTTGACCGCTCGGGGAGCATGCGACATGAAGGGCTTTCTGGCGTTGGCCGTCGACCGGCTGGCCTCCATGAATCCCGACGACATGACCGCACCGCTTGCCCTTCTGTTGACGTTCGACGAGGAGGTCGGCACGCTGGGAGCCAAACATTTCGTGGACACGTGCCCGCCGGACGTCGTCCTTCCCCGGCGGGTCATCATCGGCGAGCCGACCGGGTTTGCTGTGGTGCGGATGCACAAGGGCCATCTCCAACTTTCCCTGACCCTGACCGGCCGGGCGGCCCACAGCGGGTTTCCCCAGTCGGGCGACAACGCCATCGAGCCAATGGCTCTCGCCGTCGGCGCCCTCGCCGACCTGCGTCGTGCGCTGGAGAGGGACGGCGAGGCGTCCGAGCACAGCGCCCATTTCGGAACCGTTCCGTTCGTCACGCTCAACGTTGCCCAGATTCATGGCGGATCAGCCACCAACGTGGTGCCCGATCGCTGTCGGCTCGACATCGGCATCCGGCTCATGCCGGGCATGGCCAGTGACGCCATGGTCGATCGGGTCCGTGCTGCGGTCGAGGGGGTGCTTCCGCAGCGACAGTTCGAATTGGCGGTGGTCAGCGATAGCCCACCCATGCTTCTGCCGGAAGACAACGCACTGTATCAGACGCTCTGTGGTACCGTGGGGCAGACGGAAACCAGGAGCGTGTACTTTGCCACCGACGCCGGCTGGCTCAGCGGGGCCGACTTCGATTGCGTTGTCTTCGGCCCCGGGAACATGGACACCGCTCACAAGCCCAACGAGTGGATCTCGGCCGGCGACCTGGTGCGGGGCGAGGCGCTGGTCGGCGGCATCGTGAGCCGCTATTGTAGCCAGTTCCGCCGGTAGGTTTTGGTTTCACACCCCACCCTCCAGACGCGTGTTACTATCATGACACAAATCCTCGAAGCAGACCTGACCTGGATCGACGGCGCCTTCGAGCCGGGCATTCAGGTGGAGGTCACCGACGGCGGGGTGATCGGTGACGTTGGGCTGTTGGGACGGACACCATCCCGGCGGCTGCGGCGCCGGGCGCTGGTGCCGGGGATGATCAACGCCCACTCCCACGCCTTCCAACGGGCCCTGCGTGGCCGTGGCGAGACGTTCCCCCAGGGAGCCGGCACGTTCTGGACCTGGCGCGAAGCGATGTACCAGTTGGTGGCCCGGCTGGACGATGAGACCTTCTACCAGACGTGCCTCCTGGCGTTTCGCGAAATGCTGGCCGGAGGCATCACCACGGTAGGGGAGTTCCACTACCTCCACCACTCGGCCGCAGCGAGCGATTTCGCCTATGACCGTCTGGTGTTGCAGGCGGCGCGAGAGGCCGGCATCCGCATCGTGCTGTTGAACGCCTACTATCGCACCGGAGGCATCGGGCGGCCGCTGGAGCCGGCGCAGCAGCGCTTCGAAACCGCCTCCCTCGATGGCTACTGGGACAATATGGCTGCCCTCGGATCGGTGGTTGACACGCCGCTGCAGTCCCTGGGCGTAGCGGCACACAGCATCCGGGCCGTCGGTCTCGAGGAGATGGCTGAGCTCAGGGCCGAGGCCGGGCGCAGAGGATTGGTGTTCCACATGCACGTGGAGGAGCAGCGTCAGGAAGTCGAGGACTCGATCGCGGCCTACGGCCATCCGCCCATGCAGTTGCTCAACGAGCTGTTCGATTCTATGGAACGTGTCACCGGGGTGCACTGCACCCATACCCGGCCCGAGGACATGGAACGGTTTCTTGCCGGCGGCGGGACCGTGTGCCTGTGCCCCACCACCGAAGCCAACCTGGGAGACGGCATCGCCGACCTGGTTCACCTGTCGGCCCAGCGGGGACGGATGTGCCTGGGCACCGATTCGAACGCCCGGATCTCCATGATGGAAGAGATGCGGTGGGTGGAGTACGTCCAGCGACTGGCCCACCAAAGCCGGGGGGTGCTGCGGGGACCCGATGGTGACGTGGCGGGCCCGGTATTCGCCATGGCCACCGTCAACGGTGCCCACGCGCTGGGGCTCGAGGCGGGGGTGATCGCCACCGGCGCTGTGGCTGATTTCGCGGCCCTCGATCTAGACGTCGACCAGTTGACCGGGGCCGATGCGGTCACCCTTCTTCCGGCCTTCATCTGTGGGTCCGACGCCTCGGCGGTGGCGGAGGTCTGTGTCGGCGGCCGGTGGCTAGAGCCATAACATCATATCACACATAGGTTTAAGCAATCAGGGCCGGGTAGTATGTTGCATGTTGCAACATCAACCGCTACCTTTGATGTGGGATGGAAGCGACCGTCCCCCTCCCCGGAGGTTGCCGCCCATGTCACCTGAACACCTGATCCTCCTCGAGTCGGGAGCCCGGGTGTCGTCCGCCCTGATTCTGGGTGTGTTCCTGGTGGTGGCGGTGCGAACGGTGCTGCAGAACGTGGATCGCCGCCGGGGCGAGACCGCGGAAGAGATGGACCGGCTGCGAGCCGCAGCAACTGATCTCGGTTGGCGGGTGGACCGGTTGCACGATCAGCAGGCCGAGCGGCTGCGCAGCCTGGAACAGCGTCTCGATTTTACCGAGCAACTCCTGGGGAGGCCTTCAGCGTCACTGGAAGCGCGACACTAATAGCTGGGAGCATGGAGCGATTGTTATTGGCGGGATCGCTCCATGCTCCCAGCTATTATGGCGTCATTTCCGTCGGCCGCTTCTTCAAGAGAAACACACCCTCGCGTGAACTGGTCACCACGATGGTGCCGCTCTCGAAGAAGGGATAGTTGCTCCAACTGCCGCCGAACCCGGGTCCGTTGTCCCCGAAGGGGACGGTATCGAAAAAGCCGACCTCGACGGGATTCTCGGGGTCGCTGATGTCGAGCACCCGAAGACCGCTGACGTAATTCGACTGATACATCAAGTTGCCGCGGACGTACAGGTTGTGGTCGCTCGACTTGGTGGTGCCGAAGTGCTCCTTCACCATGATCGGGTCGTCGAGATCTGTTAAGTCCCAGATCAGCGTCCGCGTGCCCTGCAGCTCCTGGGACAGTTCGTCGATCTCGTCGTTGAGGTAGAAGAACCGGTGATCGTCGGTCAACCACCCCTGGTGGGCATACCCGACATTGGGGTAGCTGGCGGCGGCGATGGCGACCGGATTGTCCTTGTCGGTGACGTCGGCGATGGTGAGCGCCGTTTCACTCGACCCGAAACAGATTTCCTTGCCTTGGTAATCCTCGTCGGGCCCGTGATACAGCACGCACTGGGCATCGTGGGTGTATCCGGTGCCGCGCCGCCCGGCGTTGGTGTCGCCAAAGCAGCCGGCGAAGGTCGGGTTAGACGGATCCTGAATGTTGATCATGTGGAACGCGCCGCCACAGGTTTCGCCGCCCCCGCTGGCGCCGACCGCGTAGGCGTATCCCGTCTCTTCGTTGATGACGATGTTGTGGCTGCTGGCGATGCCGTCGTAGTGGGCCGTCTCTTCGAACATGGCGGGCGTGGTGGTTACCGACCGTAGCTGCCGTAGGTCAAACACTTGCATGCCGTGCAGCCCGGCTCCATCGGCCACGATGAATACGTGGTCGGCGTAGACCTTCATGTCACGCCAGAAGTTGGCCTGCGCCCCTTCGTGCATCGGGAGTTCGCCCAGCCACACCGGATTGGTGGGGTCGGTGATGTCGATGAACACCGTGGCGTCGAACCGGCCCACGATGGCGTATTCCCTGCCGGTTTCCGGGTCGGTCCAGCCCCACAGGTCGTTGAGCAACACGCCACGCCCGGCGCCCAGTTGCCCGGTCGGGATGAAGGCCAGGACGTCCATGTCGGAACAGTCGAACTGGCCGGCGGTACCGTCTTGGCACCGGACCTCCGACCCGATTATCGCGGTCATGTCGTCGGCGTGGTCTTCCAGCATGGCGGAGAGGGCCCATTCGCCGCTGGCGTTTTGCTGGTAGACGTAACCAGTCCCTTGCGCGATGTCGGTGCCGAGCGCTCCTACAACCACCAGGTCGGTGGTGGCGGCGACGGACCCGCCGAAGAAAGCGTTGGGGCCTAGGTCATCCGGCGCCACCGCCCCATGGAGGCTCCAGCTGCCGTCCGAGGCACGGGTGAAGTGATGGACCCGACCGTGTCGTTCGAAAGCCGGCTCACCTACCCAGGCATCGCCGCCAGCGAGCGCGATGGCGCGGCCGAAGGATGCCTTCGCGGTGGAATCTGGCATCAGGTTTCCGGCCGCGGACCACTCACCTGAGTCGTTTCGTTGGTAGATGGAGATCCCGTTCTGGTTGGCGCGGGAACCGGGGGCCACGGCAAGGAGTCCCCCGGCCAGAGCCAATCGAGTGCCGAACCTGACCGGCTTGTCGACGGCTGCGTCGAGTTGGGCAACCTCGATCCACGCCTGGGTGTCAGCGTCATGGCGCAGGACGTAGACCTTCCCCCGGCGCCTGGCGGCACGCGGGGCGCTGATGAGAAGATCGGTCCCGTCGAACGCCATGGCAGAACCGAACCGTTCCGTGGCGGCGCCGTCGCTCGCGGTGATCATGGCGGTCTGAGTCCAGCCATCACCGGTGCGACGAAACACATACACAGCGCCGGCTGCCTTGTTCTGCCTGGGGGCGGCCACGAAGAGGAGGTCGCCGTGCACCGCCACGGCGTCACCGAACGCCTCGGCGGGAAGGCTGTCGTTTTCGACCGAGGCCACTACCGATCCAGCTTCACTCCAAGCGTCTCCATCGCGGGTGAAGAGGTACACGATCCCGTCGCCGTCGTTGGGGGCGACCACGGCCAGGGTGCCGCCACCGACGGCCATCTGGTCGCCGAACTCATTGCCGACCACGCCATCGGCAGCCTCAATGATTGCTGCCTCGGCCCAGGACCCAGCGGCGGTTGCCCGGAAGACGTGCACCGCCCCGGCACGGTCGGCCTTGAGCGGGATGAACGATGACTGGCCGGTACGGCTCACCAGAATCTCACCGCCCGCCAAGGCAATGGCGGTGGCGAAACCGGTCATGGCTCCCGCTCCCGCCGCTGGGGGTATGTGGGCGGTTTGGGCCTGGCCCCAGGTGGTGAGGGAAATGAGCGTGAGGCCCAGGGTGGCTCCCGACCGTATCAAGGCGACTGTAAAACGCATGGCTACCTCAGTTGAATGAAGCTGTGTTCGCGGCCATAAAGGATAGCATTGTCCTCCAAGGCGGCAAAGGGAGGCCTGATGGGTGCCGGCCCGCAGGGTGCCACATTGGAAACTTGCCGACACCGCCGGAATCCCCCATTGTTGATGGCTGACCCCCCCACTACGAGACCAATGCCTAACACAGTTTCCGCCAACGGACCCCGCCGCCCCGCCGCCCCGTTGCCCCGCTAATGTCCGAATTTCTCGAGCGCCTTCAGGGCATTCTGGGCCAGCAGTACCACATCGAGCGCGAACTTCCCGGCGGCGGCATGAGCCGGGTGTTCCTGGCGCGGGAAGTCGCCCTCGACCGTCAGGTGGTGGTCAAGGTGCTGCCGCCCGAGATGGCCGCCGGGGTG
>SMVY01000005.1 GCA_004357415.1 Gemmatimonadota bacterium | reverse complement strand
GCCCTTATCACCGTAACCACTTGATGCGTTGGAACTTCGAGCGAGTGGGAGTGATCGGATACTTCTGGCGTCTCTGGCCAGGCGTTCAGGTTGCCGCGATCCGCCTGCCTAGCGGTGGGGGGGCTGGCTGCTGGGTAGGCTGGCGGAGTATCGGACCGCAACTACCCGCTTCGAACCAGGGTTCAGTTTCAGTGGCGTGTGGCCGGCGGTAGAGCGGCCCTGACCGGCTGCACCGGGGCGTAGTCGTCCTCTCTCGGCACGGACGATTTGTCAAACATCTCGCTGTAGCAATACACCTGACCGTGGTCGCGATCGGGAACCCCGGCCCTCCGTCCGGTAAGTGGTACGAGGTCAACCAGTCCGAGGCGTGGGCTGGGATGACCATCTCGGCGCTCGACCACCCAAACGTGAAAGAAGGCCGCGAGGTCATCCCGGGCGCCGTGACCCAGCACTTTCTCGCCGACATCGAGCGGGAGTATGGTCGGAACTCCGGCGTCTATCAGTCGCGGGTCCTCGGCGAGTTCGCGGACGACGCCGACGAGACCCTCGTCCGTCGGTCCTTGCTACTCGCGGCGGCTGATCGCTGGGAGTCACGGGACTTGGAATACCTCACCGCGAACGAGCCGCTCGTCGCAGCACTCGATCCCGCACGCTACGGTCCCGACTCCACGGTCCTCGCCATCCGTCAGGGGCCGATCCTCCGCGAACTCATCGCTTGGCGCCGGACGGACACGATGACGACCACCGGTCGCGTAATTACCGAACTCGGCGAACGAGGGGTCGGCCCGAAGCAAACCTTCTGGATCCCTCCTGAGGAGCGAGGCTGGGGCAACGCGTCCACCGTCACCGTGGGCGGCGATCAGGTCGTGGTGGACGAGGTGGGCGTCGGCGGGGGCATCGTCGATCGGCTGAGGGAGCAGAACTACCGCGTCACATCGTACAACGGGGGACGGTCGCCGCGACGGCCCGCGTTCGCGAACCTCCGAGCCGAGTCCCACTGGCACCTGCGGATGTTGCTGGAAGACAGGCTGATCGCGTTACCCCGCGACGAGGCCCTGTTCGACGAACTCGCCGCGATTCGGTGGCGGGCGACGTCGAACGGCAAGATCCAGATAGAGCCCAAGGACGACCTCAAGAACCGCCTCGGCCGGTCCCCCGACCGAGCCGATGCGGTCGTACTCGCGTTCTCGGGGTGGCAGTCGCGACGATCGCGATCAACCGCGACGGTGCACTGGGGGTAATGCTCAGGTGGTGCGCCGGGCGCCTGTTGCAGGGGGACACCTAGATGTTCGCCCCTAGCAATTCCCACCGTGGAGTTAGCATGAAGTCTCGTGACGCCATCCTCCTAGGCCTTCTCTGGCCGTAAACATCACAGGACTCTAAAATCCCTCCATCACTTCGGGAATATGAGCTTCAGCTGCAATCGGAGCTGCCAGTCTGGCCCGCCGTCGGGCGCAGCAACGTAGGAAAACGCCTGCACCTGAGCATCCATCGGCAACTTTCCCCAGTTGAACATCTTGCCGAAGCCGCCACCAAGCGGCACTGTCCACTGCTGCCCAGAATCAGCTTTGAGGTTAGACGTGATGATTGGTGAGCTCGTGAGATACCATTTCTGAGGAAGGAAGTAGGTTAAGAAGGGCTGAAAATAGAAAATCCCCACATCCGGGCTATCTGAGTCGCCGGCCACGGACCACCAAGCCGAAATCACGGCAGCAGCCAGCCACTTAGGCTTCGCATAGACCAGCACTGCAGAAGGTCCAATCGAGAACTTGTCGGACCCCAATGCATCGTCGGTAGCAGTCGGCCAGATGGTAATCGGCCCAACCCCCCAAGTGAAGTGGCCCATGGTCGGCGGCGAAAACCAGTTCATTAAGGTGATGTCTCCCAGACCTGTCGTGCTTCCGCTCTCTTGACCGGCATCGGGCGTCATCTTGGGGAGGGGCATTATCATACGGTTGATGAGTATCCACTTATCACCGAGGCCCACCGGATAGATCGGCTGGATGTTTAGGGTACTTCCGGTCCTGTCATTTTCACCGATTCCAAAATCAGTGTTCCACTGAAGGGGCATGCTGATGATGTCGGCCAAAGGGTTCTGGGCTTTCTTCGCAGGATCCGTCCCCTGCTCTCCCTGTGCTCTCGCCATCGTGGCAAACAACGACAAACCAACAACCGCCAGCACGCAGGTGGCAAGTACAGGAGTTCTTTTCACTGAATGTTCCTCCTATTGGAACCAGCTAGCTAGTATGGGATCTATCGGGCGTACAACTGGCCGCGGAGGTGACCTCAGCGTTCATCTATGTACCCAAATTTGTACCCAAACTGCCCGGCGGGTGATTATGGCTGAAATCGTAACTTGTTGGTAGGCAACGGACAGGGTGGGATTCGAACCCACGAGACGCTTGCGCGCCCACCGGTTTTCGAGACCGGCGCCTTCAACCACTCGGCCACCTGTCCAACGGGCCGGAACCTAGCCGAGGGCCGCGCCCGGGGTCAACTCGCCGCGCCGCTGTTGGGCCGGCGGGCCCGGAAGAAGCCCTTGAGGAGTTGGCCGCACTCGTCGGCCAGCATGCCACCCAACACTTCCGGCCGGTGATTCAGCTGCGGGTGCCGCAAGATGTCGTGGACCGACCCCGCCATGCCGCAGCGCCGGTCGTAGGCCCCGAAGATGACCCGGCCCACCTTGGCCAGGATGATGGCCCCGACGCACTGGGCGCACGGTTCCAGGGTGACGTACAGGGTGGCGTCGGGCAGCCGGTCCGACTCGATCCGCTCCAGGGCCCGCTGAATGGCCAGCAGCTCGGCGTGCGCGGTCGGATCCCGGCGACGCACCATCTCGTTGTGCGCTTGGCCCACGATATCGCCCTCTCGTACCACCACGGCCCCGACCGGCACCTCTTCCAGTACTGCGCCGGCCCGCGCCTGGCACAGCGCCGCCTCCATGCCGGCGATGTCGCCGATCGACGGCGCCCCCCTACGCATCGGCAGCCCCCGCCGCCGCCACTGCCCCCGCTGCCCTCGCTGCCCCCGCCGCGGCGGCGAAGCGCACCTTCCCGTCGGCCAACTCAACACGGATAGTGTCGCCGTCGCCATATGTGCCCTCGAGCATTTCCAGGGCGATGGGGTTCTGCAGCTGGCGCTGGATGACCCGCTTGAGCGGCCGGGCGCCGTAGACCGGGTCGTACCCCTCGTCCGCCAGAAATTCGCGCACGTCCTGGGTTACCTCGAGTCGCAGGTGACGCTCCTCCAGCAAGGACTCCAACCGGGCCAACTGCAGGTCCACGATGTGTCTCAGGTCCTCCCGCGTCAACGGCCGGAACACGATGATGTCGTCGATCCGGTTGAGGAACTCGGGACGGAAGTCCTTCCGCAGCTCCTCCAGCACCCGTGCCTCGACCAAACCCCAGGCCTCAGGGTCGGTCCCGGCGCGCGCTTCGACGATGAGCTGGCTGCCGACGTTGGACGTCATGATGATGACGGTGTTACGGAAGTTGACCACCCGGCCCTGGCTGTCGGTCAGGCGGCCGTCGTCGAGCACCTGCAGCAGGAGGTTCAGCACCTCCGGGTGGGCCTTCTCGATTTCGTCGAACAGGATCACGCTGTAGGGACGACGGCGCACCGCCTCCGTCAGCTGGCCCCCTTCCTCGTGGCCGATGTAGCCCGGGGGGGCGCCGATCATCCGTGCCACGGAGTGCTTCTCCATGTACTCGGACATGTCGATCCGCACCATGGCGCGTTCGTCGTCGAACAGGAAGTCGGCCAGCGCCCGGGCCGTTTCGGTCTTGCCGACGCCCGTGGGGCCGAGGAAGATGAACGAGCCCATTGGGCGGTTGGGATCCTGCAGTCCGGCGCGGCTCCGCCGGACGGCGTTGGCCACTGCCTCGAGGGCCTCCTGCTGCCCTACCACGCGGTGGCCCAACTCGTCCTCCAAGTGGGTCAACCGCTCCCGGTCCGACTCCAACATCTTCGTGACCGGGATGCCGGTCCACCGGGCCACGATCTCGGCGATATCGTCCGCGGTGACTTCTTCCTTTAGGTACTTGGCCTGTTCCTGGACCGTCTCGAGCCGTGCTTCCTCTTCGCTGATACGTTTTTCCAGTTCCGGCACCTGGCCGTAGCTCAACTCGGCGGCCCGCTGCAGATCGCCTGCGCGGGTCGCCTGTTCGGCTTCGACCCGCGCTCTATCGAGTTGCTCCCGCAGCGACTGCAGCCCGGTGATGGCGTCCTTCTCCGCCTGCCACTGGGCTTTCATGCCGGCCGACTGTTCCTTCAACTGGGCGATGCGCTGATCGAGTTGCTTGCGAAGGGCCTTGGATTCCTTGTCCTTTTCCTTGAGCAGGGCCTGCCGCTGGATTTCCAGCTGGATGATCGATCGTTCCACCTCGTCGATCTCCTGCGGCAGGCTGTCGATTTCGATCCGCAGCCGGCTGGAGGCTTCGTCGACCAGGTCGATGGCCTTGTCGGGAAGGAACCGGTCGCCGATGTAGCGGTTGGACAACGTGGCCGCCGCCAGCAGGGCGTTGTCGGTGATGCGGATCCCGTGGTGGACCTCGTATTTCTCCTTGAGGCCCCGGAGGATGGCGATGGTGTCTTCCACGGTCGGTTCCCCCACGAACACGGGCTGAAACCGGCGTTCGAGCGCGGGATCCTTTTCGATGTGCTGGCGGTATTCGTCGAGCGTGGTTGCCCCCACCACGTGCAGCTCCCCCCGGGCCAGCGGCGGCTTGAGCATGTTGCTGGCATCGACCGCCCCCTCCGCGGCCCCGGCCCCGACGATGGTGTGCAGCTCGTCGATGAACACGATGTAGTGGCCTTCGCTCTCCACCAGCTCCTTGATGACCGACTTGAGCCGCTCCTCGAACTCACCCCGGTACTTGGCGCCGGCCAGCAACTGGCCGATGTCGAGCGACACGATTTCCTTGTTGGCCAGCGAGGTGGGTACGTCCCCGTCGACGATGCGTTGCGCCAGACCCTCCACGATCGCCGTCTTACCCACCCCGGGCTCCCCGATCAGCACCGGGTTGTTCTTCTTCCGCCGCGACAACACCTGCATGATGCGCCGGATCTCTTCGTCGCGCCCGATGACGGGATCGACCTTCCCGCTCCGCGCCAGATCGGTCAGGTTGATGGTGAACCGCTGCAGCGACTGGTATTGCTCCTCGGGCGTCTGGTCGGTGACGCGATGGGAGCCGCGAACCTCGGCCAGTGCCTCCCGCAACTGGTCGGCCGACACGCCGTTTTCCTGCAACAACCGCTTGGCCGAGGTTCCCTTCACGTCGGCCAGGCCGAGCACCAGGTGTTCGGTGGAGATGTAGGCGTCGCCGAGGGCCTTGGCCTCGGCCTCCGCCCGGTCGAACACGGCGGTCAATTCCCGGCTGAACGCCGGCTCGCCGCCACCTTCCTGGCGCGGCAGCCGGCCTACCTCCTGGTCGAGTTCGTCCCTCACCCGGGACACGTTGACCCCCGCCTTCTGCAGCAGCGGCCAGACGACCCCCTCTTCCTGATTCAGCAACGCCAGGAACAGATGGGCATCGTTGATCACCGGGTTGCCCCTGCGGCGGCCGTCTTCTCCGGCGTCGCGGAACGCTTCCTGCGCCTTCAATGTCAAGCGATCTGGACGAATCATGGTACCGACACGCCTCCGGCAATCGGGTGGTAGCCTACTGGATGGTACCGCTCCCTCACTGAGAGAAGTGTGAAGGTAGCGCGAAGAATATCAAGGCGTGGCATCGAGTGGCCGGGCGATGTCTCCCCGTACCTGCATCAAACGCACACCCTGGGATTCTCCATTGACGAACAATCGATAGAAGTAACTCCCGGGCGTTGCCTGGCCGGAACCGTCGCTCAGGGTGCGGTCCCAGAAGGCCAGGTACCGGCCGCACCGCAGGGGGAGAGCATCGATCATTCGTGCCCCGGTCGAGTCCCTCAGGGTTGGTGACGCCACCGGTTGCACGAGGACGTTGAGGATCCGGATGGTTACCACCGGCCGGGCTCCGCCGACACAGGCAACCGGGAGGACCTCGAAGGGAATGGCGGTACGCTTGGTGAAGGGGTTGGGGAAATTCCGCTGGATTATTCCAAGGGTGGGTGGCGGACCCTGGTCGCCCTGCGACCACACGGAGGTGGGCAGAGATACCACGAGCGCGATGGCCCAGCCACCGGTCCACCCGACTCGGCACCGTACCGGCGCGCCCGGTCGGATCACCGGTTCAATCCCCGGAGAAATCACTTCAAGTGCCATCCCCTAAGATATGTTATTGTAGTCTCTTACAACCATCTGGTGCCAGACACCTCTGCGATTGGCTTCATCCCAATGAGGCACTGTCAGGATCGACCAGACGGCGGGCGTCCCCCACCCGCCGGGTGAGCCCTTGGCCATCGGCCCACTCGAGCAACGGAATGGCGAACTTCCGGCTCAGCCCCAGTCGGTCGCGGACGGCGGCGGGTGTTATGTCGCCGGCGGAGCCGATTTCCCGGATGGCGGCGGTAAAACGTTCGAGCTGGGAAGAGGCATAGTAGCGGTGCCGCTCCACCGGTACTACCCTCCCGTCGGCGGCGGCCAGCCGCAGGATGTCGCCAATGTCGGCCCGCCCCACTTCTTCCCCCAGCGTCTCCACCGTCGGCGGCGACAGCTCGGCCCGCTCGAGGATGGCCACGACTCGGTCGATGGCCGCGTCCCCCCCAGCCACCTCCGGCCTGAATTCACGGCGCCGGGCACGCCCCTGGTCGAGGAGGAACTCGCCGGCAGTGGCCAGGTCGTCCAACGCCGCGGCCACCAGCCAGGCGGGACGGCCCAGTGCCCCCCGGAGTGCCTCCAGTGGCATGCCGGGATCGGCCGGCTTGCGCTGATGGTGAGCGTCGATCTCCTGGCGGGCGCGCTCCACCAGGGCCGCGATCCGCCCGTCGGGCACCCAGTGGCCCGCTACCTGCCGGAGGCCCTTGCTCCCGTGGGCCACCTCTTCGGCCGCGGAGGGGGACAGCCCCAGGAGCAGCGGCAGTTCATCGCCGCTGATCCCTCCCGGCCGCCGTGCCACCAACGCGGTGAGGCGGGCACCGGGATCGGTAGCTGCCAATCCATCCGGCCAGGAGGCCCCGTGCCGGGGCGGACTCGGGTCGATCACCCTGCCGCCGCCGATGGTGGTGACGGGGCTGTAGGCGCGCAGAATGAACCGGTCGCCACCCCTTGCGATCACCGGGGTGTCGCACACCAGCCGGGCGAGTCCGGAGCTCCCCTGTTGAATGGTGGTCCTCGGGTACACCCGGGCGACCACCTCACGGGTGCCCAAATGCAGCCTGACCCTCCGCCGTGACACCAGTGGTTGCGGAGCGTTCGGCAGAAGATTGACGGCCACGTCGATCGCCCGGACCGGTTTCCATCCGGTCGCCTCCTCCACCACGGTATCGCCGCGGCCGACCTCCTTGCGGTCGACCCCAACCAGGCCCAGGGCCACTCGGCTCCCGCTGGTGGCGGTGACAGCGCTCTCGCCGTGCATTTCGATCGATCGGACCCGGGCCACTGGGCCACCGGGCGCCAGTCGGACCCGGTCACCGACGGCCACGGAGCCGCTCCAGCAGGTACCGGTTACCACGGTACCCACCCCGGCAACGGAGAACGCCCGGTCGACCGGAAGCCGGAACAGGTCGTCGCCGGCCCGCTGGGGAACCCGATCCGCCATGTCCGCCACTGTCCGGCGCAGCTCGTCCAATCCGATACCCGCCGGGGGCGACACCAGTACCGGCGGGCAGAACTCGATGGGGGAGGCGTCGAGCCGGGTGACCACGTCGTCGCACACCAGGGCCCGCCACTCGTCGTCCACCAGATCGATCTTGGTCACCACCGGAATCCCCAAGGGGACGCCGAGTTGTTCCGCCACCGCCAGATGTTCGTGGGTCTGGGGCATCATGCCCTCATCGGCCGCTACCACGAGCAGTACCAAGTCGATCCCGCTGGCCCCGGCGACCATGGTGCGCACGAAGTCCTCATGCCCGGGAACGTCGATGATCGCCACCCGGCGACCGTCGCCAAGATCGAGTGCCGCAAAATTCAGGTCGATGGTGATGCCACGCCGCTGTTCGTCCGCCAGCCGGTCCATGGCCTGGCCCGTCAGGGCTTCTACCAGAGTGGACTTGCCGTGGTCGATGTGGCCGGCGGTCCCGATGATCACGCCGCCTCCCAGGCGCGCCCGAGCCAGAACGTCATGGCGGGTGGCACGCCGCCGTCGGCCAAATGGTACTCCACGTAGCGGGCCAACAACCGGCGATGGGCCGCGGCGTGCCGCTCATCGAGGTGCGGCAGCGGCGCCGACGCATCGAGCAGGGCAAGCAGATCGCTGCGGGAATCGCTCGGTAGCAGGCGGGCGGCCGGTCCGGCGCACGATCGGCACAGCACGCCGCCCTCTCCGGGACTGAACGCGACGGCCCCGTCCATCACCGGGGCTCCGTCCCGAACGCACGCCGTCATCTCCGGAGCGAATCCGAGGACGCGCACCAGTTGCCACAGCAGGCGCAGACCGACGACGTCCACCGCGTCCGGAGGAGAGGCCTCGAGGACGTCCAGTCCCCGGCGGACGAGGTGATAGCTCTCAGGATGCCGTTCCGAAGGTGAAAACCGCAGCATCATCTCGGCCAGGACCGACGCGGTGGCGAAGGCGGCCAGGTTTTCCGCCAGCGCCATGCGCACGGTGGAGGGATCGAACGCCGTGAGGGTCTGCAGGTCGCGCCGGTCACGGTAGTGGATGATGGCGCTGCCTTCACTGAGCACCTGGAGTGAGGCGCCAAACCGGCTTTTGGGGCGCAGCGCGCCCTTGGCGATGACGCTTTGGACGCCCAGTTCCAGGGTAGCGAGCCTCACGATCTTGGAGCTTTCTCGATACCTGAGCGTCGCCAGGACAATCGCCGGGGTCGACACGATGCTCAGGGGGACCCCCCGGGTCGAAGGAGGGTCACTAATGCCTCGGCGGCACACATTCCCACGGGGATCGACCCGATCGGGGCCAGGGCCGTGTCGAGCACCACCGCCCGTCCCACCGTTCCGGCGCAGCCACCGGATTGGACGGCGTACGTCCGGAATGCTCCGTCCTCAGCCAGGCCGCTGTTGTCGGGGATGGCCACGCCATTGCCTGCCCCGCGGGTAACCGTCCGGGTACGGGTGTTGAACACCATCACGCCCTCGGTCAGCGAACTGATGAGGATTCGTTCGCCACGATCCGCGACTATCTGTCCCGGATCGTTACCGAAGCCACCGAAACTGGCGACCTCGCGGCGCCCGACCGGATCGACGATCGACAGCCGGCTCTCGGTCGCCACCCCACGATTCATGACGTACAACAGCCCGTCCGTCCCCACCGTGACATAGCGCGCGTTGCCCGGGCCCGGCATCGGGATGGAGTCTATGCCGGTGGCGAGCTCGTTGGTCTCAGGATCGACGACCGTGAGCCAGCTCGGCCCCAGGGAACACAGCCCACCAGGTTGTCCGCAGGATCCGACGTTGCCGTTGACGACGAACAACCTCCCCCGGGTACCAATGAGCCCCTGCGGATAGACCCCGACGGCCAGGGAGGCGGTATCACCCGTCAGCAGATCGATCCGGGTGATGGTGTTCAAGTTGGGATTGGCCACGTAGGCCACGGTATCGCTGAGCACGGCGGTTCCCGTGGCCCCGGAGCCGGCGGGAAGACCCACCGTCAACCGGACCTGCAGGCCTTCGAGCGCGACGACGTCGGCGGCGTCGTCGGCGGGAAGTGACGCCAGCAGGATGGGCCCGAACGCGGCGATGGAACCGACGGCCGTGCCCGAGAGGCGCACGGTTCCCTCCGGTCCCGTCGGGCTGATCGGCACCACGGACAGCGAGGCGGCCGTGCTGTTGGCCACCACCAGCACCTCCTCGGGAGGCGGCAACGGAGGATTGGGTTCCGCGCAGCCGGCCATGAGGGCCATCCCGGCAGCCAGCCCGGAAATCGGTATTCTCGCCATACCACTCCAGGACGAGGTGAGGGCGCGAGACGAAGAAGTGGTCTGGCACCCCCCAGCGGGCCAGACCACTTGGAATGTATCGCGATCCGGAGACGTCCGGTACGGTCCCGGCCGGCTCAGTTGCCAAACACGGCGATGTCGAGCGAACTCGGTCCGATGCCCACGTCGAGGCTGTCGCGCAAGTCGAAGGTCACCGGCTCGAAGACGAACACGGCCGGGGGAAGATTTTGAAAGGTATCCCCGAAGAACACCTGATACACGGCCCCGTTGCGGTCGGTCGTGGCGGCGAACGCTCCGCGGCACGCCGAGCCGGGATCGGAAATATCCACCCGGGCGCATACGGCGTTGGCCTGGTCGCGGACGAATTGTCGGGTGGCCGTGTTCCACACCATGGTTCCGGTAAAGAACGCCGACACGTAGGCCAATCCGTTCCCGTCTATGCTGATGCTTCCCGGGCCGGGCCCGAATCCGCCCACAGTGGTAACCACCTGCCTGGTTACCGGATCGATGATGGTGACACTACCGTCGCCCACGAAGTCTCCTGTGTTTACCACGTAGAGCATGCCGTCCGGGCCGAACGCGGCCGCCTGCGAGTTGGTGCCGCCGGTGGTCACGGTCCCGACGACGGTCATTGACGAGGGGTCGATGACGGTGACGATCCCGTTCCCCAGGGGAGCGAAATTCTCGTCGAGATTGCCCGAAATTACGTAGGCCAGCGACCCGTCAGTCAGCACGGTGGCCGGCGCCGGCGCAACGGCCACGGTTTCCGTTATGGCGTCGCTCGCCTGGTCGATGGTGAACTTGCCGAGGTAGTCGTCTACCAGGTTCGCCACCAAGACGGTCCGGTCGTCGAGGAAGACGGACCCCGACAGATTCCCGCTCGCCACGGTGAAGAACCGTACGATCCGCTCACCCGGAAGATCGATCAGTGCCACACTTGCCGCCTCCCCGAGCGGGATCACCGCATTGAGCCCGCGGCGGGAGAGCCCGACCGGGGTCACCGTGTTGCTGGTACCTAGGGGGATCTGCCGTTGTTCGGCCGGGTTGCCGAGTTGGAACATGGTCAACGCCCGGCCAAGGGAGTTGACCACCAATCCGATTTGGGGGTCGTTGGCCGTCCCGGCGAGAAATGACCCGGACGGATCGACGGGGTCGGTGGAAGAACAGGCCGCCAGGGCAGCGACCAGAGCGGCCGTGGAGGCTCGAAGAACGTATGGTTGCATCTGTGGTTCCTTTCGCGCTGGGCGCATGGATTATCGGGTGACT
>SMVY01000004.1 GCA_004357415.1 Gemmatimonadota bacterium | reverse complement strand
CGAGTGTACTAGGTCGGCCGCCATGGCGCTCGCCAATTCCCCAGCCGCGGCGCCGCCCATCCCGTCCGCCACCATGAACAAGCTGCCCCGGTCACCGATATCGTGGTGCCGAACCTCGGGCAAGAGACTAGCCTTGTCGCGGGTCAGGTCTGCCACGATGAAGGTGTCTTCGTTGTGATCCCGCGTCTGACCGAGATCGGTCTTCCCGAAGACGTCTACCTGGATTGATGGGTGCGGCAATTGGATCTCAGGTGGTGAATGGTTGTCGTTTGTTGTTGGGGCGACGCATGCGTCGCCCCAACGGTGACCGTGCCCCTACGTGGGACCGTGCCCCTACGTCGACCGTCCCCTTACGTTGACCGCATGGGCCCGTCGGCGAAAATCCCCCCTTCGCACTGAAAAATCAATGATACTGTCCGGCAGCGCAGGACGCGGCCCCTCGAGGTCGCCCCCGGCCGGCTGGGGGCCGAGGCGCCCAATCCAGGGACTGCTCCAGCGGAGGCCGATTGGGTATCGTTGGCGTAAGTCCTAGTGCCAGTTTATCTTGGGTCAATGGGTACCAGCTTGGGGACCACCAAATTCCGCTGGCATTGGGCCGTGTTCCTGATGCTGGCCGCCACGCCGCTCATGGCTCAGGGCGGGGGAACGGCCGGCTCCTCCATGGAGGGGGGGGGAAGCGGTCCGGCGAGCGCCGTTCCCGGCGTACCGCCGATGCCCCTGGTGACAGGCTCCCTCGAACTGAGCGTAGTCTACCCCAAGTGGAAGGACTTGGTCGACGCCCGGGACACCAGTTTCATCTTCGGATCCACCGGGGACGGCACGGCCACTCTCACCGTCAACGGCTACCCGGTACCGGTGTGGCCCAACGGCGCCTGGTTCGCCTGGATTCCGTTCCCGCAAGACAGCCTCATGGAGTTCCATCTGGTGGCCCGCACTCAAGCGGAATCCGCCGAACTCACCTACCTGGCCCAACGGGCCTCGCGGTTCGTTCCGCCACGGGCGCCGGTGTGGATCGACACCACGGCCATCCAGCCCCGGGGCCGGATGTGGTGGCCGGCGGGAGAGGAGATCCCGTTGTCGCTGCGAGCCGCGCCGGGCGCCACGGTACGCATAATCCTCCAGGACGGAACGGTCATCCCGCTGGTCGCCGACCCAGCACCGGCAGCCGTGCCGTGGGGCATCCGTGCCTTCGGGCGCGAGCCGCTCGCCCGGCTCCACCAGCCCCTGGACGAGACGCGCTATGTCGGGGTGCTCCTGCCACGGACACTCGGGTCAAGTCCGGGGCCCATCGTTGGCGGCCCGCCGGGCGTCGACCCGCCCCCGCCGGCGGCCATCATCGAAGCGATCCGCGGCGCCGACACCGCGCGGGTCGGTTGGCCCATCGAGTTGGCGGTGATCGAAGGGCCACCGGTGGTAGTGGAGTTGGATGACGACCCCAACGATGCGGGCGACACCGACGGCATCACCATCGGGCGAGCGGCTCCGGGGGCCACGTTCCACTGGTTCTTTCCCCGCGGCACACGCGCCGCCGTGTCCGGCCGTATCAACGGTAGCCTGCGGTTGCAATTGTCTCGCTACGTCAGCGCGTGGATCCCTGAGGACGAAGCCCGCCTCATGCCACTGGGTACGCCCAGGCCGAGCGCGCGGGTGGGTTTTCTGACCATGACCCCGGAGGCGGATCGGGTCAGGGTCCGTATCCCCGTGGACCGGCGGGTGCCGTTCCGGGTGGACGAGGGCGACGCGTCCATCAGCGTGAGGCTCTACAGCGCGCACGGCGATCCCAACTGGATACGGTATGGTGGAACGGACCCGCTGGTACACCGTGTCGATTGGCTGCAGGACCGCTCCGACGAGGTGGTGCTCGACTTCAGGCTGAGCCAGCCGGTGTGGGGCTACCGGACCTGGTGGGACGGCAACGACCTGATGCTCGACATTCGGCGGCCGCCGGTCATCGATCCCGAGCAGCCGTTGCGCGATCGACTCATCGTGGTCGATCCGGGACACCCGCCCGCCGGGGCCAAGGGCCCGACCGGGCTGCGCGAGGCCGAGGCCAACTTGGCCGTAGCGCTTCGGGTGAGGACACTGCTGGAGCGAGCGGGGGCCAGGGTCGTCATGACCCGGGTGAGCGACTCGTCTGTCGGGTTGCGGCCCAGGGTGCAACTGGCCGACAGCATCGACGCCGAACTGCTGGTATCCATTCACAACAATGCCCTCCCTGACGGGGTCAATCCGTTCGTGGCCCACGGTTCGAGCGTGTTCTATTTCCATCCGCAGAGTTTGCCTCTCGCCCGCGCGATACAGGGTGCCCTGGTGAAGCGTTTGCAACTGCGGAACCTGGGCGTGTCGCGCGGTAACCTCGCGCTCACGCGGCCGACGTGGATGCCCGCCGTGCTGACGGAGGGTCTGTTCATCATGATGCCGGAACAGGAGGCGGTGCTCCGGACCGCGGAGGGCCAGCAGCTCTACGCCTTGGCGGTGGTGGAAGGCATCGAGGCCTTCCTCGCGCAACGGTGACGTGATACCTACGTGGTGTACCGCAGGCATACGCTGCGGTGTGGTGGTGGCGATGGTGGCTGGTGCGGTGACCGCGCGGGGGTACGCGCAGCGCGGGACCGGGGACTCGATTGCGCCACCCGTCGCCACCGAACTGCCCGGCGGTGGCGGCATGGTCTTCAGCTTCATTCAACGGACCTATACCCTGGCACCGATCGAGGGAGCCGGCCATCGGGTGTTGCTGGTCTACGCCATCCCGGCCCGGAGGCTCGGTGGGACCGAACGCGGCGAGCCGATTCTGGCCCGGGTCCGGCTGTCCCTGATAGCCACCCCCGAGGACACGGTGGTGCTGACGGACACGGTGCGGGTCCTCCAGGAACTGGCGACGGCCGAGGATCGCTACGCCCTCGGATTGGAGGAACTGAACCTGCCCCCGGGCCGACACTACTTGCGCCTCTACCTCGGCACCTGGGACTCCCGCATCGGTCTCGAGGCGGGTCTCCCTGCCGTCATGGTCGATGACCTGCAGCACACTCGATTGTGGCTCAGCGATCTGGTCCTTGGCCGTCAGGGGGCGGGACTCGCGTGGCAGCGCGACGAATCGGTGGTTGCCATCGACCCGCTCAATACCTACCAGCAGGGATCCAGCATCGAGGTGTATTACGAACTGGTGGGTCTGCCCGAGGGCGCCCCATTCGAGACCACCATCAGTCTCACCCCGATGCTGGCATACAATCCGGTGGTCGAGGAGGACCTGGACCCGCTGGTGTCCTTCGGCTACGATGAGGTGGCCAGCTCTCGGTTTACCGCACTTCGCCGGACGTTTTCCCTGGGCAATTTTCCCGTGGGCCGCTACCGTCTCACCGTCACCGCCCGTATTCCCGGTGGCGACGCGGTAACCCGGACTACCATGATCAGAGTGCTGGAGTGAGCGCTGTGTGGGCCGGGCGGACCTCAGGCGTCCTCTAGGGTGACGCTCTGGCGCGGTGCCGGATGCGCCGTAGTATAGAAAGCCGGATCGTATCCCAGGCCCTAATCATCGTCCGGGGCACCGCTTTCACCGTCCGTTTCGGTTGGCCATGAACCGTATCCCTGTTCCCCTGTCCACTAAGCGTGGCCCGTCCGCCATCGGTGTGCTGACGGGCCTGGCGCTGATCTTCTTGGCGGCCACCTCCTTGTCAGCGCAGTCCCCGACCCAACGGGTGGAGCTGGAGCAATTCCGCGACTCCATCAGCGCCGTGGAGGATACCATGGCCCTGTTACGGTTGGAGCGGTCGATGATCCAAGCGGCCAAGGTCGATCGCGACGACACCGTGCTGCATCTCAAGCTGGGGTTCGTGTCGTTGCAGATTGGTGATCTTGGCGGCGACCACCACTACGACGATGCCGCTTCGGAATTCCAGTGGGCCACGGAACTCGAACCTACCTGGCCCTATCCCTGGCTCGGCCTCGGCCTGGCCGAGCAGGGCGTCGGCGACTCGCAGATTTCCATCGTCCAGGGCATCCAGAACATGATGGGTAAGGACGCCCTCACCCGGTCGGCCATGGCGTTCGCCAAGTCGGCCGAGGTCGACCCGTCGTTCGACGAGGGACTGGTGCAGTTGTCCAAGGCCGCCCTGGAACAGCGGATCAACATCAAACTGGAACTGGCGCTGGCAGCGATGCGCGCGGCCGACTCCACCCCGGCCGGCGCCATGCCGATGGTGCAGCTGTACCGGGGCCGGGTCGAGCGCCTGGCGGGCGACATGGAATACTCCGAGGTCGCGTTCCGGAAGTACCTGGCCAGTGGGCACAATCCGGGACTGGCCAACCTCGAGTTGTCGCGCACCCGGTTTCTGTTGGGATACCTCGACGCAACCGAGGAGTACCTCGCCGGCGCGGCCACGAGCGATTCCACGGCGATCGCCGAATACCGGTACGAGCTCTCGTTGATCGCATCGGAGGATGAACTCCTCGCGTTCGACGTCTGCGACCGGATCACCCGGCCGACGTTTCTGGCCGACTACTGGTCGTTCAAGGACCGGGCTAGCCTCCGCCGCGATGGTGAGCGGTTGCGGGAACACTACCGTCGACTCTACTACGCCCGGCAGAATTTCTACCTGATCACCACCAAACGGTATTACGACATCGAGGAGATCTACCGGTCAACCCAGAACGACTTCGACGATCGCGGGGTCATCTACATCCGGCACGGCGAGCCGACCGACCGGGCCACGTACCACGGTCTCGAAGTGTACGACAACGAATCGTGGCGTTATAGCCTGGCTGACGGCGACATGATCTTCCATTTCATAGCCCGCGATGACGTGCAGGACTACAAGCTGGTCGAGAGCGTCTTCGACATCATGGGCTACGCCGAGGCCGTACAGCTCCAAGGCACCGGTGTCTCCAACAATCCTATAGCGATCGCCCTGCTCGATTCGCGCGACCGGCTGTCCCCGATTTACCGCCGGATCCAGGCCGCCGGGCCCGGCAGCACCGCCCGGGTGCAGTCGGAAGAACGTAGCCAGGGCCGATCGACTATCCTGCACGGCACCACCAGCGATTCCTACGAACTGTTCTTCCCGCTGGAGATCAAGGCGCTGACCCAGGTTCTCGCCGTGGGGTATCGCGGCAATCAGGGTCTGGTGCACGTCACCTTCGCCATTCCCGGCTCCTCCCTCACTGGAACGGAGAACCCGCGCGGCATCATCTATCCGGTGCGGTTGCGGTTCGTGGCCATAGACGGTGCCGGGGACCCGGTCGGATTCGTCGACACCACCCGGGTGTTCCTGGCCCGGCAAGCCGTTCCGCAGGACGAATATCTGGTTGGTGAGGTCAACCTCCCGGTCCCGCCGGGGATGCTGCGATACCGGATCGCCGTGCAACAAGGTGAGCATGCCGGCAGGCTCCTTCCGTTCGATTCGGTGCTGGTAGCCGCGGTCGCTGGTGCCGAGCTTGCCCTGAGTGATCCGGTCCTCGGGTCCAGGAGCAGCAATCTCATCTGGAATCCCGCCGTCGGCGACACGGTGTTTTTCAACCCCCACGGCATTTATCGGCAAGACGATCTCATCGAGTTGTACTACGAGGTCTACGGACTGGTGCCGGGCCGGCAGTACCAAACCCAGCTCGTCGTCAAGAAAGAAGGCGGCGGCGGATTCCTGGGATTGGGGAAGATCTTCGGCGGTGGCTCCACCCCCATCAGCCTGCGATTCGAGGAGCTGGCCTCCACCCAAGTGGTGCGAATCCAGCGGTCCATCAAGCTGCAGAAATTGAAGCCCGGGTCGTATACTCTGGAACTGGCAGTTACCGACGACCGGGGAAAGACCTCCCGTCGCAGCCAGGACTTCGAGGTGGTCAAGTAGGCTATGCGACGTTTCCTCGGGGTCGTGGTGTGCCTCCTCGCCCTGCCGTCGTTCCTTCCGGCACAATCTTCCGACGAGCGACAGGCGCTGGAACAGCTGCGCGACTCGCTCGCCGCCATCAGCGACACGGTCGACCTCATCAGACTCGAGATGGCGTGGATCGACGTCGCCCGGGTCGATCGCGACAATGCCCTGCTGCATCTCCGGTTGGGGTTCCTGGCGCTCAGGCTGGGAGAAGTGGGCGGGAAGGACCACTACGACGATGCCGGGTCGGAGTTCGAGTGGGCCGCCGAACTGGAGCCGGAGTGGCCCTATGCGTGGTACGGACTCGGCCTGGCCGAGTGGGGCCTGGCCCGCAATCCGGGGAACGTCCTGTTCGGAGTATCTGCCTGGCTCAACAACGACCAACGGACCGTGGCCGTGGGCGACTTCAGCCGCGCGGCCTCTGCCGACCCCGGTTTCATGCCTGCCCTGGAAGCGCTCTCGGAAAGCACCGAGGAGCAGGAAATCAACCGGCGTCCGCAGCTGGCCCTCGCTGCCTTCCGGCGGGGGTTGGACACCGAAGCCGCCACTGACCCGCTGTTCCATTTATATCGTGGCCGACTGGAGCGCTCGTTCGGCAGCGTGGAGCGCTCGCTCGACGCGTTCGACACCTATCGGAGACTGGGCGGCGAGGTCACCATGGCCGACCTGGAAACCGCCCGGTCACGGTTTCTGGTCGACAGCCTCGACGGCACGGCGGCCTATTACGCGGGCGCCGCCGGTACCGACTCACTGACCATCGCCGGCTACCGGACCGATCTCACGCCCATCGCCGATGACAGCGTGCTGCAGGCGTTCGACCGCGCTGGTGGAGCGGCGCGCGCCACCTTCCTGAGGACCTTCTGGACCACGCGCGACGACGAGGCGCTTCAGGCTCGGGGGGCCCGCTTGCGTGAGCACTACGCTCGCCTGGCTGTGGCCCGGCGATCGTTCCCCCGCTCACCCTTTACCCGGCGCTATCTGTTCGGTGAGTACTACCGGGACAACCACACCGATTTTGACGATCGCGGCGTGATCTACGTGCGGCACGGTGAGCCGACCATGCGCCGGAAACTGGTGGCGCCGCTGTCCGAGGCCTACGGCGCCGAGGGCTGGCGTTACCAGAACGTGGACGGACACCGGGATTTCTTTTTCCTCGCCACCGAAGATCCCCAGGACTATCGGCTGCGGGCCACGCCGCTCGATCTGCCGATCGCCAACCGGACCGACTTCCTGGAGGACTTCGAGCCCCGCCTGATCACCGCCGGAAGTGCCACCAGGGCGCGGTATGCCCAGGAGGTCTTCGTTCAGGGCAAGGAAAACATCGCCGTCGGCACCACCACCGACACCTACGAACTGCGCTTCGACCGGAGCCTGGAGAGCATTGCCCAGGTCATGACGGCCGGCGGAAGCCAGGATGGTAACGTCCTCCACGTGGCCGTGGCCGTGCCCGTCGACCAACTGGAAGCCGTCGATTCCGGAGGCGTGTCCTACTCGCTGACCATCCGTGCCGTGGCCGTCGACGCCGACGGACGAATCGTGGCGCGGATCGATTCCACCCGAGTGTGGCGGCTGGAACAGCGTGACTCGGTCACCCACGTCCTCGAGCGGGTGTCCGTTCCGGTTCCGCCTGGCTGGTTGGAGATTCGTGTTGCCGTCATCAACGGCGACGGCGGCGGGGTCTTCCCCCGGGACACCATCGAGGTGTTGAGCGGTGGTACCGCCGGGGCCCGCATGAGCATCCCCGTGCTGGGACGCAGGACCCCGCGCATCGCCTGGCCCATTCCAGCCTCGCCCGACAGCGTGTTCTTCAACCCGTTGGAGACCTTCCCCCGGGATGGGGACCTGGAAGTCTACTACGAACTTTACGGGTTGACGGCGGGAGTCGACTACCAGACGAAAATCGAGGTGTCACGACCCGGTGGAGGATTCTTCAGCAAGGTGTTCGGTGGCGGGGGCAAGAAGATCAGCCTCAGCTTCCGGCAGCTGGCCGACGGGTCGGTGACCCGAGTGAGCCGGACGCTGGGGTTGCAGGAACTCGACCCGGGGACCTATCGCCTGGTGCTGTCCCTGACCGGCCCCGGGGGGATCGAGCTGCAGCACGAACGGCTGTTCGAGGTGGTCGAGTAGCCGGCGGACCACGCGGGTCGGCTTGACTCCGACGGCCACGGCTCCCTAAGCTTCGGCCCATGAATTGCTCCCGCTGCGGGGCCGAAGTCCAGCCCGAGTGGAAGGCCTGTCCCTCCTGCGGGCTCGGCCTGAGCCCGACTACCCCCATTCAGGCGCTCCTGTCGGGTGATCTGTCCGAGTTGGACGTGGCGCGGGAGGCGCTGGGCGAGGATTATGAGATCCTCGAGGAACTGGGACGGGGCGGCATGGCCATCGTCTACCGGGCCCGGGAACTACAACTCGACCGCGAGGTGGCCGTCAAGATCCTGCCGATGTCGCTGGCGTTCGATGAGGAGTTCGTCGAGCGGTTCGAACAGGAAGCCCGCACCGCCGCCCAGCTGGAACATCCCAACATCATTCCCATCTACCGGGTCGGCAAGAGCGGGCGCATCAGCTATTTCGTCATGAAATACCTGCGTGGCCGATCGCTGTCCGAACTCCTGGCCGAACGCGGACGCATCAAGCCGGTCGACATCCGCCGCATGCTGATCGAAACCGCTGGTGCCCTGGGGTACGCCGCGGAACGCGGTATCGTGCACCGCGACGTGAAGCCCGACAACTTCATCTTCGACGAGTTCGGCGTCTGTGTGGTGACCGACTTCGGCATCGCCAAGGCGGCGTCGGCCAAGCGCCTGACCGGCACCGGGATGTCGATCGGCACACCGCACTACATGAGCCCGGAACAGGCACGGGCCCAGGCGCTCGACGGTCGCAGCGATCTCTACAGTCTCGGCATCGTGGCGTATCAGTGCCTCACCGGCACGGTGCCCTACGATGGCGAAGACAGCTTTTCGATCGGGTATGCCCATATCATGGATCCGCTGCCGACCCCGACCCTGGTGTCGGCCGAGGAACGGAATCTGTACCGCGTCATTCGCGCGATGATGGCCAAGGATCCCAAGGACCGGTTCCAATCGTGTCACGAGGTCGTTGACGCCCTGCGGGGGGACGGCCCGATCCCTGAGCCGGCCCCGGCCCCGGCCCGGGTCCTCGTCCCCGGTGGCAGGTCGAAGACCCCCAACGCGCCGTCGATTAGCACCCAACCGACCACCCCTCTGCCGGCCCTGGGCGCCTCCGGGCCACGAACTCCGACCACGATTTCCGCCACCCCGACGCGGCGGCCCTTTGCCCGGCGGACACCGGCCAGGAAGTCGGCGGCCGGCTGGTGGCTCACCGGGATCGTCGTGCTGGGAGGCGCCGGGGTTGGAGCCGCCTACGGTTACAAGGTCGGTCCCTTTGCCGAACCGGTGGCACCGGTACTCGGCGGGTCGGAACCGGACAGCATGCCGGCCGTACCGGTACTGACCTCGCTGGATTCCACCACGGTGGACAGCAACGCAGCCGGAGGGCCATCGGCCGTCGATGATTCCGCCGCCGTAGGGGGCCAGCCTGCCGTGAGCGTCCCCCCTCCTCCCAACAGGCCTGCCAGGGCTTCGGGCGACAGCGGCGCCATCCGCATCCGCGGATTGCCGGCCGGGTCGGCCGTGCTGATCGACGGCAAGCCGGCCGTCAGCGCCGTGACCTATTTGCCGGTCGGCGATCACGTCATCGCCATCACCGCCCCGCGCCACCACTTCTACGTCGATACCATCGACATCCGTCACGCCGAGATCGTGGACTACCAGCCGGCCCTCACAGCCGTGGGTGAGCCGGTCAAAGGCGGCCGCCGGGCGCCGATCATTACCCGGCGCCAAGCCGACTGCGACCGACCCGGCCAGGGGTACAATCGCAACAACGCGTGTTACGACGTCCGGCCAAGGCCCGTGGGGCCAACCTTCGTGACGGTACCGGCCAACTGGACGTCACTGCCCTCGTCCAGCCGCCTGTTGATCCGGGTTTCCCGGGAAGGGAAGACCCTCGAGGTCCGCCAACGCCGGCCATCCGACAATGACGACTTCGAGGCCCTGGCCCGCCAGTTTGCGGTGGGCATCGACTGGCACCCGGCCACCAAGGACGGCAGACCGGTCATGGGGTGGACGCCGTGGGAGTTTCGTCCTGTGCGATAGGGGCGTGGGACGTGGGACGTGGGGCATAGGGGGCAGAGTAATACCGCCGTACCAGCCAACCTCCCACGCCCCACGCCCCCCACCGGACCCCCCACGCGCCACATAGCATCTTTGTGATGTGCAAAGTGCTCCGGGCCGGAGTTGTGCCCTTTCTTCGTCTATTGTATCCGCAGGCCATCACCCCTAGCTTGTTTCCCCACGTCACCTCATCACCGACGTATATTTCAACGACATAGCGCACGGTTTGGTGCGCGCTCTTTTTTGCGGGGGTGCCTATGGCCTCGTCCGGGTCTCGGGAGGCGCTTGAGTTGTCTCCCAACGCCATTACGGTTCTCGAAAAGCGGTATCTGATCAAGGACACCAACGGTCAGCCTACCGAGAAGCCCGAGGACCTTTTTTGGCGTGTCGCCCGGACGATCGCGGAGCCCGACACCACCTACGGCGCCTCCGAGGGAGCCACGGAGGAGTTGGCCAACGCGTTCTATGGTCTCATGGCCAAGCGGCTGTTCGTCCCCAATTCCCCCACCCTGATGAACGCCGGCCGGCCCCTGGGGCAATTGTCGGCCTGTTTCGTCCTCCCGGTCGAGGACACGCTGGCCAACGGCAAGGACGGCATCTACGACACCTTGCGTTCGATGGCCCTGGTCCACCAGTCCGGAGGCGGCACCGGCTTCAGCTTCTCGCGCCTCAGGCCGTCCAACGACATCGTCCGGTCCACCATGGGGGTGGCCTCGGGCCCGGTGTCGTTCATGACCCTGTACGACGCCAGCACCGACGTGGTCAAGCAGGGCGGCACCCGCCGGGGCGCCAACATGGGCATCCTGCGGGTCGATCACCCCGATATCCTGGCGTTCATCGACTGCAAGAACGACGTCACCCAGATGACCAATTTCAATCTCTCGGTGGCGGTCACCGACGCATTCATGGCCGCCCTGGAGGCCGACGAAGACTACGATCTGGTACATCCCAAGACCCAGGAAGTGGTGGGCCGGCTCAATGCCCGCGAGGTGTGGCACAAGATCATTCATGGCGCCTGGAGGACCGGTGAGCCCGGCGTGTTCTTCATCGACCGGGCCAATCGCTACAATCCCGTGCCCCACCTGGGGTCGTACGAGGCCACCAACCCCTGTGGCGAGCAGCCCCTGCTGCCGTACGACGTGTGCAACCTCGGCTCCATCAACCTCGGCATGTTCATCACCGACGGCGCCGTCGATTGGGAATACCTGCGTACCGTGGTACACCTGTCGACCCACTTCCTCGAGAACGTGATCGACGCCAACAACTTCCCGCTCCCGGAAATCACCAATCTGGCCCGGCGCATCCGGCGCATCGGCCTAGGGGTCATGGGCTGGGCCGACATGCTCATCAAGCTGGGCATCGCCTACGACTCCGACGAGGCGGTCGAGTTGGGGCGCAAGGTACAGGCGTTCGTCGACGAGGAAGCCAAGGTGGAGTCGGAACGGCTGGCCACCACCCGGGGCGTGTTCCCCGAGTGGGAACGGAGCATCTGGGGTCCGGACGAGTTCTGCGCCCGTGACGCCGACGGCGAGCGAATTAGGCCGATGAGAAAACTGCGCAACTGCAACGTCACCACCGTGGCGCCCACCGGTACCATATCGATCATCGCCGGATGCAGTTCCGGCATCGAGCCGCTGTTTGCCGTTGCCTTCATGCGCAATCAGGCCGGCGTGCTCATGCCCGACGTGAACGAAGACTTCGTCGCCATCGCCCGGACGGAGGACTGGTACTCCGACGAGTTGATGCAACGCATCGCCGAGGCCGGCCACATCGAATTCGACGAGGTTCCGGAGCGCTGGCGCCACGTGTTCGTTACCGCCAATCACATCAAGCCCGAGTGGCACATCCGCATGCAGGCCGGCTACCAGGAGAACAACGACAGCGCCATCTCCAAGACATGCAACTTTGCCAACGACGCCACCGAGGACTACGTCGAGGAAATCTACCGGTTGGCCTTCGAACTCGGTTGCAAGGGCGTCACCGTCTATCGCGACGGCAGTCGGGCCATGCAGGTCCTCTCCACCGGAGCCACGGCCCAAAAGGTCAAGGCGCAAGCCACCAGCGAGGGCCACGCCGAGGCCCGCGCCGACCTGGTCGTGCCCGCGGTTGCCGCGGACGACGATACCCTCTCGCCGGCCGACCTGCACGGCGAGCTGGCGGAGATCCGCACTGAGAACGAACGGCTGCGCGCCATGGTGCACGAACTGGAGGCCGAGAACCTCCAGCGGCGCCAGAAACGGTCCCGGCCCGAACTCCTCAGGGGCACCACCCGACGGGTCGATACTCCCTTGGGCACCCTTTACGTTACCCTGACGGAAGACGACAAGGGCCAACCCTTCGAAGTCTTCATGAGCCTGGGCAAGGCCGGTGGCGCGCTCATGGCCGACGTCGAAGCCATGGGCCGCCTCATCAGCCTGGCGCTGCGCTCCGGCATCCCGCTCAAGGAAGTCTACCGGCAGTTGCGGGGCATCAGCTCCGACCGGACCATTGGGCTGGGACCCAACAAGGTGCTGTCGGTACCGGACGCCGTCGGCATCGCCATCGAGCGTCACATGCTCGACAAGCAGGGCATTCAGCAAGAGCTGCTTCCCTCGACCCAGCAGGACACCGTGGTAGCAGTAACCCAGACCATCAGTACCGGTGCCGAGCAGATCGTCCTCGGTGGCATGCAGGAGACCCTGAACGGTGCCTGCCCCGATTGCGGGTCGCAACTCGAGTACGCCGAGGGCTG
>SMVY01000049.1 GCA_004357415.1 Gemmatimonadota bacterium | reverse complement strand
TACAAGACCGCCCGGCGCATGCCGATCAGCCGGTCGGCCACCCACCCCCCAGGCAGCGCCAGGAGATACACCAACGAGACGTAGGTGCCGTACACCGCGCCGGCCTTCCCCACGTCGTACTCCATCCCGCCGGCCGCGATGGGGGCCGTCATGAACAGGATGAGAATGGCCCGCATGCCGTAGTAGCTGAACCGCTCCCACAACTCGGTGAAGAACAGGGTGGACAGCCCCCGGGGATGCCCGAAGAAGGCGGTGTCGTCCGTCTGGGCTGCCGCTGCGCGTTCGCTCATGCCGTGTATCCGTAGGTTGGAGTCGAGAGGTGTCCGCGTGGTGAGACGACCGCTGGCTGCAGTCGCACACGCCGCCGCAAGTGGGTTGGGCTACCGGTCGTGTTTCATCTTGCGTTTGAGGTAGGCGAGTTGTTGGTCGACAGCGGCCTCCTTCGCCTGCCGGTCTAGATCGGCTTGCAGCAGCTCGCCCTTCAGGTCGGTCTCCGGCCGCTGGCCACCGGCGGCTTCGAGATCGCGCCAAGCGCGGTTGACGCTGGCCAGGTTGCCGTCGTCCTCCAGTCCCATGGATGCCGCCTTGAAGCGGGTCCGCAGTTCGTCGAGATCCCGGTGGGCCATCGCCAACTCCTGCTGCTGGACGGCTAGCTTCCGCTCCAGCAGCGCAATTCGTTCCCGGTGTTTCCCCGCGAACTCCTCGGCAATACGCACGGTTTCCTGGTCGGGGACGGCGGCCGCAAGGCGGCCACGACGTTCGGCATCGGCCAAGTGCCGCCGTTCATCCTCGACCTGGCGCGTAGTCGCGTCGAGCCCCTCACCCATGGCCTGCAGTCCGACCTTCAGCTCGATCATCGCCTCCCGCATCGGGCCGGTCCGCTCGCGCGGGTCGGTGTCGGGCGTGAGGTCGGACAACAGCTGCTCCACACGGTCACGCCAACCTTCAAACATTATGGATGTTCAACCGGTAACGAGGAATCGGAAACCTGTGCTGGCAGACGTCCAATGTTAGAGGCCAGTCGCTGGAGCGTCAAGCGCAGCCGGCACGGGCCGGATGGTTTGCGTGTATGTTTCGCGAAGCCCACTATCCGTGCTACCCGGAGGCACCATGCGCCATCGCATGATGGTTACCCTGTCGATCATGCTGGTCGCCGGCTGCGGCGGCGAGCGCCAGGGCAGCCCCGCTTGCGGCATCGCCGCCCTCGCCGGGCCGACCATACTGCTGAGTGAGTTCGGGGTCCCGGGCCAGACCCTGGCGGCCGCGCCCAGTGAATTGCCCGAACGGCTGGTCGCCCGGGTGGCCGCCGGGCCGGCCTACCGAGCTATCGTGGGCCGCGCCGACACCACTTGGGTAATCGGCGTCGAGGGAACGTTCGAGGCCGATGAAATGCCCGGGTTCGGCGTGCTGGTGCTCGATCTATCGGCCACCGTGGTCGGCGTCATGATGTTCACAGGTGATCCTCTCCAAGGAGCCCCCATCATCGGTGAGGTGTCGATCGGAAACGAGATGATCCCGCTGATCGGCATCAAGCTGGAACGGGTTCGGTTCGAGGACCCGGCATGTCCGGTCTTTCCGGATTCCCTGCTGCTGTGACGGCACCGCGGATCGGCATCAGCGCCCGAGTAACGGGTGAGCTCGGCCGGCAGCACACGGGCGTCCACATCGACTACGCCCACTCGGTGAGCGCTGCCGGCGGTGTTCCGCTGGTCCTGCCACCAGTCATTGGACCGTCCGCTGCCGCCGAGGCCCTCGCGGCCTGTCACGGGCTGCTCCTGACGGGCGGAGAGGATCTCCTCCCGGAGCACTGCGACCGGACCGGTACCGAGCACCTCCGTGACACCGACGGGGACCGGGATGCCTTCGAGATGGCACTGTTCCGCGCTGCCCGGTCCAACCGGGTTCCGGTCCTGGCAATCTGTCGGGGCTTCCAACTGGTCAACGTGGTCCTCGGGGGGACGCTGTGGCACGACCTCCCAGCTCAGCGGCCTTCGGACCTCGACCACGACAAGGGATCCCAATGGCACGAACGGACCCACCATGTCCGGATGCTGCCGGGCAGCCTAGCGCTGGCCGCGATGGGACGCGACCTGGTCCTCACCAACTCGTTCCACCATCAGGCCATCCGAGACCTGGCCCAGGGGCTGCACGCCACGGCGTTGGCGGACGACGGTGTCATCGAGGCCGCTGAGGGCAACGATGACGAGCACTGGCTGGTGGGCGTCCAGTGGCACCCTGAGAGTTTCTGGCGGGAATCCGAGGCGCCCGAACAAGGTCTGTTCACGGCATTGGTGGACGCGGCCGTGGAGTGGCGGTCAGGCCGGCCTCTCCAACTCACGGAGAATGCGATCGGGTGAACAGTGGTTGGGGAACAGCAGTTGGTCGCTCAGCCGGTTGAGGGCACGCCGCGACTGGGTGAAGCGCTCGGCGGCGGCACGGAAGACCGGCTCGAGCCCGAGGCTGTCGGCCAACACGTGGTCAGAGGCCATTTGGTACCCTCGTTGCCCCAGGCGCTCGTAGTATTCGATGCCGGGACCACCCTTCCGCAACCGCCGGGCGGCGATATAGTCGGGAAAGATGCCGACCAGCCACAAGGCGTAGTTGCCGAGGTGGACCATGACCTTGAACCGGCGGCTGCCACTGCTCAGGTTGAGATCGTCGAGGATGTCGACAACATACCGGTGGCGGTGATCGTCGTTCCAGTCGATGCGCCAGGCACGGTCCCGGCGCCCAAATTCGAGGAGCATGGCGGCGAGATAGTCGGACAGGTCGCGATCATCCGTTCCCGCACCCTGCAGGAGGTGCCGCACGGCGACGTAATAGAACAGAGCGGGTGACGGCAACAACATGCCGCGGACCGCCACGAGTCGCTCGAACAACTCGGGATGATCCAGCAGGGCGTCGATCCCCTCCTGGTCCAGTTGACGTTCGACCCGAGCCCGGGTCACTGCCGACCCCCGACTCAAGAGGAGTATGACTAGCTGCCGGTCGTTGGCAGACAGGCGGCTTCGAGTATCCGCGAGAATCATGACCGAACCTCCTTTCCCACCGTCCACCGAAGCCGTGGACACGAAAGCTACCGTGCAGGAATTGCGCCGTATCGCAGAATTCTCCCGGGCCGTGGCCGCAGCGGCAGCTCCCGCCGCGGTGATCGACCTGCTGTGGCAACAACTTGCGGGTTGGTACCCCACCTGCGAGCGCGCCATCGCCCTGTATCAGGAGGACTCCGCCGACCCGGAGATCATTCACACCTCAGGTCCGGGCGCCTCGCTCGCCATCGAGCAGAATACCGGGGGGATCCGGGGGGCGGCCACCGGAATCAGCGGGCCCCAGGGCACGGTACTCGAGGGCTCGCTCGTCGTCCTCGGCCGGCGCCATGGGCTGGTGGCGGTCGCCAGCTCAGGGCCCCGCTTCACGCCCCACGACGTCGATGTGTTGGACATCCTGTTGACTGCAACGGTCAACGCCCTAGCCAATCTCGGGCGGCACGGCGCGAGCGGCGAGGCGACCTGGGACCTTACCGTCGACGCCGTCCCCACCGCGCTGTGCACCGTGGCGGCCGACGGCTGTGTCCACCTCGCCAACCGCGCCTTCGCGGACCTGATCGGCCGATCGCGCAGCAGCATCGCGGAGGAACATTGGACCACGGTGTTTCCCCAGGCATGGCTGGCCACACTCGGACCGATGCTGGAAGCGGATTACCGCGGGGGATCGCGTACCGCCGACGACGGCGGCCGCCGGTTCAACATTCGAACGGTGTCCGTCGACGATGCCGCGGGCAGCGACCGGATCGTGCTGATAGAGGATCACACGGAACAGTATCGTTTGCAGGAACAACTGGTGCAATCGGAGAAGATGTCCGCCATGGGTCAGTTGATTGCGGGGGTGGCGCACGATCTGAACAACCCGCTGGCATCGGTCGTCGGTTTCGCCGACTACCTGCTGGAAAGCTCTTCCCTCGCGGATCAACACCGGGAACCGCTCCGGGTCATTCAGCAGGAGGCCGAGCGAGCCGCCAACATCGTCAAGAACCTGCTGACGTTCGCCAGAAAGCATCAAGGGCCCTGGCGGCCCACCGCGGTCCCCAAGCTCCTCAAAGTCACCAGCGAGTTGATGCGCAACGACCTGGCGTCGCGCAGTATCGAGTTGATCGTGGATATCGAGCCGGGCCTGCCGGAACTCGACATCGAACCCACCCGCATCCAGCAAGTGATCGTCAACCTCGTCACCAACGCGGCGCAGGCCATCGAGGCCGCGGAGCGGGCCGGCCGGATTCTGATCCGGGCGCGCAAGTGGACCGACGGGATCGCCATCGACGTCAGCGACAACGGGCCGGGGATCGCCCAAGCCGAGCGCGACAAGATCTTCGATCCGTTCTACACCACCAAGCCCGAAGGCACCGGCACCGGGCTTGGCCTGTCGATCAGCCAAGGCATCATCAAGGAACACGGAGGTCGGATATCGCTGGTAGGCTCAGGTCCCCACGGGACCATGTTCCGCATCGAACTCCCCGGAACGAGCGCCGGCCACACCGCCGAGCCGGCACCGGCCAGCGAGAAGGTCGCGGCCAACTTACGCATCCTCGTGGTCGACGACGAACCGCACATTCTCCACTACATGCACGCCACGCTCGAGGGATGGGGGCATTCGGTCAAGGTGGCCCATGACGGCGCGCGAGCCTTGCAACAGGTGGCCGACGACGAATTCGACGTCATCATTACCGACCTCAGGATGCCCAACGCGAGCGGGCGCGAGTTCTACGAGACGCTGAAGCGAGACCGTCCCGAGTTGATCAAGCGCATCGTCTTCAGCACCGGCGACACCGTCCGCGACGACACTCTCGAGTTTCTCGAGGCCCAGGGACGTCCCTGCCTCCAGAAGCCATTCAGCCTCGTCGAACTCCGCCAAGTCCTCTGCCAACTCACGCCGTAGGACTGTGTCGGTTCGACGCGGCCCGTCTCATCCCGCGGACACCGGCATCCCCGAACACCCAGGAGAGTCCGGCACAGCCGGACACCAGCCTGGCCCGGATCTTGACCCTCCTGGAACGAGGCGGGGCGCCCGATTATCGTTCTCATAGAATTCTAGGTACTGGGTACTAATGATTTACGTCTGCATTCCGAGTTACAACGAGGCCGATACCATCGGCATCCTCCTGTGGAAGATCCGCAAGGTCTTCGCCGAGTTTCCGCGGGAGTATCACATCCTGGTACTCGACGACGGCTCTACCGACCGCTCCGCGGACGTGTTGGAGCCGTACAAGAAAGTCCTTCCCCTCACGGTCATTCGGCGAGATCGCCGGGAGGGTTACGCCGCGGCAGTAGAGACCCTCCTTCAGGCCGCCGTGGAACGAAGCGATCGACCGAAGCGGGACAGCGCCCTGCTGCTGCAGGCGGATTTCACCTACGACGCCGGCAGGATTCCGGATTTCGTCCGGCGGTTGGAGAGCGGGGCCGACTTGGTGGTGGGCCAGGCAACGCTGGTAGGCGCCCCCCGCTGGTACCGGTGGCTCCGGAGTTGGGCCCACCGGCTGTTCCGCAAGTCGGCCAACGTCGAGGGGACATCCGACCTCGCCAACGGGTTTATCGCCTGCCGGCTCATCACGGTCCGGAATGCCATGCGCAACGCACCCGGCAAGTTCTTCGCCACCGAGGGCTGGGCCGCCAACGCCGAGCTGCAGGCGAGAGTGGCTCAGGTAGCCCGCAGCGTGGCGACAGTCGATGTCGAGGAACGCCACGACATGCGCCAGCGGCCCAGCCGGGTACGACCCCTGGCACAGGCACTGGCGCTGTGGCGCCTGCGGAAGGGTATCGTCCTGCCCCCACTCAAGACCGACCCCGAACGGCGCCCCCGCCCCCGCCCCCGTACCCGCACCCGCCGGAAGCGGAGGCCGCGGGCAGCATGACCGGTCTTGTCCTCACCCTGCTGCTCCAGGGCGCCAGCGTCGCGTCGGCCCAGACGGCCGCCGCCCCCGCCCCCACCGACCACCGGCCGGCGGCGTTCGTGGTGGGCGAGCACCTGCGTTACGCCGTAAAGATCGGCATGCTCAGGGTTGGGACGGCGACCATGTCGGTCGTCGGCCTGGACACAGTTCGCGGCGTGGAGAGTTACCACTTCGTGTTCACCCTCGATGGAGGCGTGCTCGGATACCGGGTGCACGACCGGGTCGAGGCGTGGACCGGCCGGGACGATCTGATCACCCGCCGGTTCTACAAGAAGATCGAGGAAGGAAGTTTCCGAGCCGAAGAGCTTCTGGAGATCTTCCCTGACTCGGGCTATTACATCGTCAACGGAGGCGAACGAAGGCCTACCCCGCCCGAACCATTGGACGAGACCTCGTTCTTCTACTTCATGCGGTCGGTGCCGCTGGAAGTGGGCCAGACCTACGTCTACCATCGCTACTACAAGGCGGAGAACAACCCGCTGACCATTGCCGTGACCAAGCGCGAGTGGATCAAGCTCCCCGACGGCACCAAGGTTCAGTCACTGAAGCTCGAACCGGTCATGGGACAGCACGACCTGCTGGCCCGCAGGGTCCGGGCGCAGGTGTGGCTCACGGACGACCAGCGGCGCCTGCCGGCACGGATCCGGCTCAAGACCCCGTACGGAACCCTCACGCTCAAACTCGAAGCCATCGAGCACGTGGAACCGGACGCGCCGACCGAGTAACCGCAGCAGACCGTGACATCAGCGCAACCAAAAACGCCCGGCCTTGGCCGGGCGTTCCCTTTGGGTTACCGTGTTGGCAGCTAGGCCGCAGGTTTACCTTTGATCATCTCCTGCACCCTGTCGGCCGCCGAGGGGCTCACCAGCCGGAGAATGAGGTAGCACACGAACCCGACGAAGGCGAACCACATCAGGGTCCAGAACAACCCAACCGCCAGGCCGAGCAGCTTGAACGCCACCTTGACGGCGAACAGGGCCACCAGGGCGAATGTTGCGTAACCGACGAGACTTCTGATCATGCCAATTTCCTCCCGATCTGCCAGACACCAGCCTGTACGGCGTGACGTTTCAATAAGTTTCATTGACCGTATAAGTGGCTGAATTCCAAGATGTTATCGTTGTTGGCGGTGGCGCGATCGGCGCCGCCTGCGCCCGGGAACTGGCCCGGGCCGGTCGCTCCGTGCTGGTCATCGACCGGGGCCGTGGCACCGGCGAGGCTTGGACGGCGGCCGGCGGGATGTTGGCGCCGCAGATCGAGGCCCACAGTGAAGATCCGCTGTTCGACCTGGGCTTGGCCGGGCGCAACCGGTATACCGAGTTGGCGCCGGCGCTGCAGGAAACCACCGGCATCGACATCGGTCTGTGGCAGGAGGGCATCGCCCAGGTCGCTCAAACGGAAGACTCGGTCGAGTCGCTGAAGTCGAAGGTGGCTTGGCAACGCCAGCAGGGCCACTTGTGCGACTGGCTGGCGGCGGACGAGGTGGCTACTCGCTGGCCCTGGATGGGCCCGACCCACGGGGCGCTATGGGCGCCGGAGGAAGGCGCCCTGAATCCGGTGCCGCTGGTGGAGGCGCTGCTGGCCGACGCCCAGGCCGCCGGCGCCCGCATGGTGCACGACACCGCCACCAGGCTCGAACGGCGCGGCGACCGGATCATCGGCGTCGTGGGCAAGGAGATCTACCATTCCGACGCGGTGGTCATTGCCGCCGGCGCCTGGTCCGGGAAGCTCGACGGTCTGCCCCGCCCCATCTCGGTGGAGCCCGTCCGCGGGCAGATGGCGGCCGTTCCCTGGCCCGAGATGATCGAGCCCTTCATCATGTACGGCGCCGATGGCTACATCATCGCCCGCGATGGCGAAGCCCTCCTGGGCTCTACCATGGAGAACGCCGGGTTCGAGGCCGAGGTCACCTCGGCCGGACTGGCGAGCATCTTCTCCGCCGCGACCTCGCTGTGCCCCGGACTGGCCAAGCAGGAGGTCCGCCGGACCTGGGCCGGGCTCAGGCCGGTCACGCCCGATGGCCTCCCCATCGTCGGCCGCGAGCCGTCGGTAGAGGGATTGTGGCTCGCCACCGGGCACGGCCGCAATGGCATTCTGCTGGCGGCCATTACCGGTCTGTTGATTGCCGAAATGATGTCCGGCGATTCGACGACCATCGAAGACCTCGACGCCCTCAAAGCCCTCGATCCGGTTCGCTTCTGGCGATGGTAGCCACGGGACGGTCGCGGTTGATGAACGGATTCTTGGGCCGCTTGCTGGCGGCCGGGGTGGCCGGCCTGGTGATCGGCTGCCAGGCAGACGATCCGCCGGTCGAGCCGGGCCCCGCGCTCGACGTTGAGCGCGAGCGAGCCTCGTACGTGGCGTGGCTCGAGAGTTCACCGATCTCCCCGCTCCGGGCCGTGGCGCGGATCCCCCTGACCGACACCATCTACATCGGCCCGCCCGATTCAGATATCCCGCTGGCGGACGTCGCCGAGCACCGTCTGGTTCCGCGCCGCGGTGTGGCTGCTCTCGACAACGAATGGGACCGGCGGATGGTCGCCCCCTACGTCCCGGTGGCGGTAGGTGACTATCTGCTGACCATCCAGGGAGAGCGCCAACTCCCGATCGTGATGGTGTTCGGCCCTCCGCTCCCGAAGGACCCGTTGAAGACACCGGAGTTCTATCCCATCGACACGAACATGGTGTTCGAGGTCGAACTCCAGCGGAGCAAACGGCGGGCGGTACGAATGCTGGCCCTCGACGGCATCGAGGTCGAGGGAACCATCGTGGGGACGGTAACCGTTCCACTCGGTGAGGGCGGTACCAGCCTCGAGGTCCGTCACGTTCCCGACCCCGGGACAGAAGAGTCGGCGCTGGAGATCTACTTCCGGGACGAGACCAACAGCAGTGGCAGCTACCCGGCAGGCCGGTTCGTAGCACTGGAGCCCGTAGTGGGCGATCGCTACCGGCTTGACTTCAACCGGGCGCGCAACCCGTTCTGTGCCTACAGCACCATCTATCCGTGCCCCGTGCCGTGGCGAGGCAACGGCATAGCCACCAAGGTCGAGGCGGGAGAGAAGTACTACATGGTGGACGGTGGACAGTAGACAGCGGACAGCTGATGGGTGATAGGTGATAGGTGGAAGCGGGCAAGACACTCTCATAGTGGGCTATCGAATGCACTCAGGCATCAAGTGGTGTGGCGCGATCACCCTCCTCGTGGCGGGCTGTGGCGGCACGGAACCAACCAACCAGTGGCAGGCCTCACTCGACTTGGCGGGAGGGCCGCTTCGGTTCGCCCTCGAGTTTGATCTGGCTGCGGGCTCCGGGCGTGTCTGCAGCGGCTCGATGTGCCAGGAGTTGTCCAGTGTGGCCCAGGTGGGCGACAGCATCATCCTGGAGATCGGCGACTACGCGGCGACGATCGTCGCCCGTCCGCGGGGAGACTCCCTGATCGGCGAGTACCGCAACGTCGGCAACCGGGGGCCGCGGGTCATCTCGTTCCGAGCCCGGCGGGGAGCGTGGCCAGCCGAAACCGAGGTGCCGGCGTCTTTGGCGGGCAAATGGAACGCCACCTACTTCCGTGAGGACGGCGGCACCAGCCCCAGGGTTTTCTACTTCGAGGAAACCGAGCGGGGCCTGGAAGGCACCATCGTTTCGAACACCGGCGACTACGGCCGCTTCTGGGGCCGGGCCGAGGCCGACAGTTTCTCGATGGCCCACTTCGACGGGTCTTTCGTCTACATGCTGACCGGCACCATCCGGGGTGACACGCTCGAGGGTCTGTTTCACGCCGGCGCGCGCAGCCAGTCCCGATGGAAAGCCGTCCGGGCCACCGAGGGCGGCGAGCCGCACCTGCGGGATCGGATGGAGCTGACGCGCGTGGTGGCGCCGGAACCATTCCGCTTCAGCTTCCCCGACCTCGACGGCCGGATCGTCACCAGCGAAGACGAGCGGTTCCAGGGCAAGGTGGTGCTGATCGACATCTTCGGCTCTTGGTGCCCCACGTGCCACGACGCGGCCCCCTCGATCGTGCAGTTCTATCGGGATTACCGCGACCGCGGGCTCGAAGTCGTCGGCCTGGCCTACGAAGTCACCGGCGACAGTGCCATCGACAACGCCCAGGTCCGCCGGTACCGGGACAAGTTCGGCATCGAGTTTCCCTTGCTGCTGGCCGGGATCAACGTCACCTCGGCCACGGCCGCCACCCTCCCCCAACTGGAGGGCTTCACCGCCTACCCGACCGCGATTTTCATCGGCCGGGACGGGTTGGTCCGGAAGATTCACGCCGGATTCATGGGCCCGGCCACGGGCGCCCAGCACGGCCGCCTCATCCGGGAGTTTGCCGCCCTCATCGAGGAACTCCTGCAGGAGCCGGTCTAAGCGGCATCCTCCTTCCGCGCCCTTTGGTCCCAGACTATTTTGCGTGTCTGGCGGCAGTTAGCCGCCAGACACACTGGTTAGGGGTACTCCGCGTGGCAGCTTCCATGGTTCAAATCACCCGCACACGAAATCGCCAGACAGGCGGAACGGTCCCGCCGGTGCCGGGACAGGATTCCGCGGGCCGGAAGCCCAGCTGGCTCAAGGTACGGGCTCCGGGCGGGGCTAACTACGCCCGCATTCGCAAGCTCATGCGCGAGCTAGACCTGCACACGGTGTGTGAAGAGGCGCGTTGCCCCAATGTGGGAGAGTGCTGGGAGCACGAGGCCGCCACGTTCATGATTCTGGGCGACGTGTGCACCCGCAATTGCACCTACTGCGCGGTGGCCCACGGAACCCCCGGACCGTACGACCCGGTCGAAGCGACACGGTTGGCCGAGGCCGTGACCCAGATGGGCCTGGCCCACGTGGTGATCACCTCGGTCGACCGCGACGACCTCCCCAACAAGGGCGCCGAGGCCTTCCGCGACTGCATCCTGGAAATCAGGCGGCGGATGCCGGGCACCTCCGTCGAGGTATTGATCCCCGACTTCCAGGGATCCGAACGGGCACTCGAGATCGTCATGGACGCCAAGCCGGCCATCCTCAACCACAACCTCGAGACGGCCGAGCGGTTGTACCGCCTGGCACGCCCGGGCGGCCGCTATCGCAGGGCGTTGACGGTATTGGCCAATGCCAGGCGCATGGGCGGACCGGAGGCGCTCACCAAGTCGGGCATGATTCTGGGGATGGGGGAAGAATGGGACGAAGTGGTGCGCTGCATGGAAGATCTGCGGCGCAGCGACGTCAACATCTTGACGCTGGGCCAGTATCTCAGGCCTTCGGCCAGCCACCTCCCGATAGCGCGCTACTACTCGCCCGACGAATTCACCGAGTTGGCCGAGATCGGGCGCGGCCTCGGCTTCGACCACGTCGAGGCCAGCCCGCTGACGCGCTCGTCCTACCACGCCTGGGAACAGGTCGACAAGGCCCACGCGGTGAGGAACCAGGCATGAGCGGATCGACCGTCTCCAAGAAGAAGGGTCCGAAGCGTCCGGCCAAGGCAGCGGCGGCGGTAACGGCAGAGCAATGCCGGGACTGGTACCACCAATTGTGTCTCTTGCGCCGGTTCGAGGAGAAGGCCGCGGAGGCGTACAGCTTGGGGAAGATTGGCGGGTTCTGTCACCTCTACATCGGACAGGAAGCGGTTGGAGTCGGGGTCATGGCGGCCCTGCGCGAGGACGACTACATCGTGACGTCCTACCGGGAACACGGCTTGGCGTTGGCCCGGGGAGTGCCGGCGCGGTCGATCATGGCCGAGTTGTACGGCAAGGCGGACGGATGCTCGGGCGGCAAGGGCGGCTCCATGCACCTGTTCGACGTCTCCCGCAACTTCCTTGGCGGGCACGCCATAGTGGGAGGACAGATCCCCTTGGGCACCGGGATGGCCTTTGCGGCCAAGTATCGCGGCACCGACCAGGTGTCGGTCTCGTTCTTCGGTGAAGCCGCGGCCAACATCGGGTCGTTCCACGAGTCGCTCAACATGGCGTCCCTGTGGAAGCTACCGGCGGTATACGTCCTCGAGAACAACGGGTACGGCATGGGCACCGCCATCGCGCGGGCCACGGCCAACATGGACCTGTTCCACCGCGCCTACTCCTACGACATGGAAGCCGAGGCCGTCGATGGGCAGGACGTGCTGGCGGTCAGGGACGCCATGGAGCGGGCGGTCGAGCGGGCGCGCACCAAGAGCGAGCCGACACTGCTGGAAATGCAGACGTACCGGTACGTGGGGCACTCGATGTCCGACGCGGCCCACGGCACCTATCGCACCAAGGACGAGGTCGAGGAATACCGCAAGCGAGATCCGCTGGTGATCCTGGCGGCCTTCATGAAGAAACAGGGGATGATCGACGACGACGGATTGAAGGCTATGGACGACGAGGTGAAGGCCGAGGTGCAGGAAGCCTTGGACTACGCCGAGCAGTCGCCGGACCCGGCGCCGGAAGCCCTCTATACCGACGTGTACGCGGAGGACGGGTGATGGTGACGATGACCTATCGCGACGCCCTCAACGAAGCTCTGCGCGAAGAAATGCAGCGGGACGAGCGGGTGTTCCTCATGGGCGAGGAAGTGGGCGAGTACGACGGAGCCTACAAAGTCAGCCGTGGGCTGCTCAAGGAATTCGGCCCCATGCGCGTGGTGGACACACCCATCGCCGAGTTGGGCTTCACCGGCTTGGGGGCCGGGGCGGCCATGGTGGGGCTCCGGCCGGTCATCGAACTCATGACCTGGAATTTTGCCCTCCTGGCCATCGACCAGATCGTGAACTCGATCGCCAAGCTGCGCTACATGTCCGGCGGCCAGGTCAGCGTGCCCATGGTGATCCGCGGTCCCAACGGCGCCGCCCTCCAGCTGGCGGCGCAGCACTCCCAGGCGTTCGAGGCGTGGTACGCCTACATACCCGGGCTCAAGGTGGTGATGCCAGCCACCCCAGCGGACGCCAAGGGCCTGTTGAAGTCGGCCATCCGTGACGACGATCCGGTCGTCTTCATGGAAGGCGAAATGCTGTACAATCTCAAAGGCGAGGTCCCCGAGGGCGACATCACCATCCCCATCGGTTCGGCCGACGTCAAGCGTGCCGGTTCGGACGTCACCATCGTGTGCCACTCCAAAACGGTGGCTCCAGCCCTCAAGGCGGCCGACCGCCTGGCCGAAGAAGACATCTCGGCGGAGGTCGTGGATCTCCGGACCATTCGACCGATGGATACGGACACCATTTTGACCTCGGTGTCGAAAACCAATCGGTGCGTCGTGGCCGAAGAGGGGTGGCCGTTCTGCGGGGTGGGAGCGCAGGTGGTCGACAACATCCAGCGGAACATCTTCGATGAACTCGATGCACCGGTGATACGCGTCACGGGCGAGGACGTTCCCATGCCGTACAACAAGCGCCTGGAGAAGGCGGCTAAGGTCGATGCCACCAAGATCGTCGCCGCCGCCAAGCGCGTCCTCTACCTCGAGTAACCATGGCCACCAAAGTCGTGATGGAGGCGCTGTCCCCGACGATGGAAGAGGGCCGCCTCGTCGAATGGAAAATGGCGGAAGGCGCCAAGGTGTCGGTGGGCGACGTGTTGGCCGAGGTGGAGACCGACAAGGCCATCATGGAGTTGGTGGCCCGGGTCGACGGGACGCTGCTCAAACACCTGGTCCCAGCGGGCTCGACCGTACCGGTGGCCGATCCGGTCGGCATCATCGGCGAGCCGGGAGAAGATATCAGCGGGGGCAGCGAGGGCGGCGGGAGCAGCGAGGGCAGTGACATAAGCGAGGGCAGCGGGGGCGGAGATGTCGGCGAGGGCAGCGGGGGCGGTGAGGCAGTTGATGTTGCTGTCGCTGCCCCGCTGCCAGGGGGCCGGGTGAAGGCTTCGCCGCTGGCGCGGCGGATGGCTGAGGAACAGGGGATCGATCTCTCCTCGGTGACGGGGTCGGGGCCGGGCGGGCGGATCGTCAAGCGGGACCTGGCAGGGGTGGCGCATGCTCGGCCGGGAGCGGCGCCCGTGACGGCTACGGGCGGCTTCGAGGACATCCCGTTGTCGCTGATGCGGAAGACCATCGCCAAGCGGCTGGTGGAGTCGATCGGACCGGTGCCGACGTTCTACCTGACGGTCGAGATCGACATGGAGCGTACCTGGGACGCCCGGGAGGCCCTGAAGCTGCTCGGACCCGACGGCAAGGTGTCGTTCAACGACATCATCATAAAGGCGACGGCGCTGGCGCTGAAACAGCATCCCGAGTGCAACGCCTGGTGGCAGGGTGATGCCATCCGCCAGTGGTACGAAGTCCATCTGGGAATGGCCGTGGCGATCGACGGTGGCCTCATCACACCGGTCATCCGCCACGCCGACCAGAAATCATTGCGCGAGATCTCTGCCGAAGCCAGGGTCCTGGCCGAAAAGGCCCGGGAACGGAAGCTGATGCCGGAGGAATACACCGGAGCCACGTTCACTGTGTCCAATCTGGGCGCGTTCGGCATCGATCATTTCACAGCCATAATCAACCCGCCCGAGGCCGGCATCCTGGCCATCGGTGGGATCACCCAGCGACCGGTCGTGGTCGACGGAGAATTGGTGGTGCGCCGGCGCATGCCGTTGACGATGTCGTGCGACCACCGGGTGATCGACGGCGCCATGGGGGCGGCATTCCTGCAGACGCTGCGCGCCTACCTGGAGAACCCGCTGGCCATGGTGTGGTAGGGAGTGGGTTGTGGGTGGTGCGTAGGGCGTGGGGCGCAGGGCGTGGGGAACTAGATCTACCAACCAGAAGCCCGTGACGGGAGTTGTTGTGTCCAAAAGTTTTGATGTGATCGTTCTTGGCGGTGGGCCGGCAGGGTATGTGTGCGCCATTCGGGCCGCCCAGTTGGGACTGGCGACGGCGGTGGTGGAAAAGGACAAACTCGGCGGGGTCTGCGTCAACATCGGCTGTATCCCGACCAAGGCGCTGTTGTACAGCGCCCTGGTGGCCAATACCATCGCCCACGAAGCCAAGGGCCTGGGCATCAGCGTGAGTGAGGTGTCTACCGATTACGGCGTCGCCATGAAGCGGTCCCGCCGGGTATCGGAGCAGAACTCCAAGGGCGTCGGGTTCCTCATGAAGAAGAACGGGATCACCGTGATCAACGGCGCCGGAACGCTGCAACCGGGCAAGAAGGTCGCCGTAGGGTCTGACGTTTACACCGCCACCAAGGGTGTGGTGATCGCCACAGGATCACGGGTGATGGGCATCCCTCCGGCGGGCCTGGACCTGGACGGCAAGACCATCATCAGCTCCGACGACGCGCTGTTTCTCGAGCAGGCCCCCGAGACAATGGCAGTGGTTGGCGCCGGAGCGGTAGGCTGCGAGTTCGTCGACATCTTCAACGCCTTCGGATCGAAGATCACGCTGATCGAAGCCCTGCCGCGCATCCTTCCGCTGGAGGACGCCGAGTCGTCGGAGACCGTCGCCAAGAGTTTCAAGAAGCGGAAGATCACCACCATGGCCGGGGCCATGGTCAAGAGCACCACGGTCACCGACGCGGGGGCTACGCTGGCGGTGGACGCCGGCGGAAAGAACCACACGGTCGAGGTGGCGGTGGTGCTGGTGGCCGCCGGACGTGCCGTCAACACCGAATCGATCGGCCTGGAGGCGGTGGGCATCGAACTGGATGAGCGCGGCTTCATCAAGGTCGACCGGGCCAGCCTGCAGACCGGCGTCGAAGGCTACTACGCCATTGGTGACGTGGCCGGCGCACCTATGCTGGCGCACAAGGGCAGCCGTGAAGGCACCGTCGTGGCGGAGCGACTGGCCGGGCAGACCCCACACCCCATTTGGTACGACAACATCCCCCGGGTGACCTATTGCCACCCTGAAGTAGCCAGCATCGGCCTCACCGAAGACGAGTGCCGTGAGCAGGGTCTCGACTACTTGGTGGGCAAGTTCCCGTTCAGCGCCAACGGGCGCGCCCGGGCGAGCAACGCCACGGACGGCTTCGTCAAGATCATTCGTGACAAAGCCTACGGCGAAATCCTGGGAGCTCATATCGTGGGCGCCGATGCCTCGGAAATGATCCACGAACTGGCCGTCGCGCGCCAAAACGAGTTCACCGTCGCGGAAATCGACCTGGCGGTACACGCGCATCCGACCCTGTCGGAGGCCGTGGCCGAGGCGGTCCTCGATTCGATGGGCCGAGTCATTCATACGTGACCGATCCCCCGCGCCCACCACCCATCTCCATCGAAGACGAGGACCGCGTGGGTTTGGCCTTTCTGGCCATGGCCATTTCGGTCACCATCGGGATCGGACTCGTCACCGCGGCGCTGTGGGTCGTGAGCACGTTGCTGGCCGACATGCCGCCGAGCGACAGGCCCGTCATCGATGGGGCGCCATTCTACGTCCTCGTCGGCGGCACGATGCTCGGCGTCTTGGTGGCCGGACTCATTACCTGGACGCTGCTGTCCCCGGTACGCTCGACGTACCGGCGGGGCGGATTGTCGTTCGTCAGCGCGTTCGCCACCGCGGCAGGCATGCTGGTGACCATGCCCGTCAACCAACTGGCCGGGCGAACCGGGCTGGTGGGCATAGTGGCGCTGTGCGGGGTGGTCGCCCTGCTGCTGAGCCGGCGGCTGAGCGCCGTTCGCAACGATTGATGACCTCGTTGCTGACCGTGAATTTGGGGTGCCGCGATTACGGCGCCGTCCTGGCGCTCCAGCGCGACCTGTGTCAGGCACGGCTACACGGAGAGGCCGACAGCGACGTCCTGCTCCTGGTGGAACACCCGGATGTAATCACCCTCGGCCGGGGGACGAAGCCGTCTAGTCTCCCCCACGACTCGTCCGCCCTGCGCCGACTCGGCTACCAGGTCCACGAGATCGAGCGTGGCGGGGACGTGACCTACCACGGACCCGGTCAACTGGTGGGCTACCCCGTCCTGGACCTGCGCCAACACCGGGAGGATCTCCACTGGTACCTGCGGCAATTGGAGGCGGTCCTGATCGACGTGCTGGCGGTGTTCGATGTACCCGGGGAGCGTGTGGCAGGTTCGACCGGGGTCTGGACGCAGGGGAGAAAAATTGCCAGCATCGGCATCCACGTGAAACAGTGGGTCACGTTCCATGGATTTGCCCTGAACGTGACGACCGACCTGTCGCGATTCGAGAGCATCGTCCCGTGCGGCATCGACGGCGTGGTGATGACCAGTATCGCGCACGAACTGGGAAGCGACCACGCCCGCCCGACGCTGTGGTCCGAGGCCGTGACGGCCGTCGTCGACGCCATGGGCCGTACCTTTGACCGGGATGCCACACTCGTTCCGCTGGAAACGTTGCCGCAGTTCGGGTTCACACGGGTGTAGCCGCCGCGCGGTTGCCTTTGACGATCAATCGTATGATCGTTCCGGGTATGTCGATCACGCCCTCCGGGAAACCAGCCAAAGCGCAGGCTCAGGAATGCGCCGAAGAGATTCTCCGTGCCGCCGCGAGTTGGGCCAAGGAGGCGCCGGCGGAACTCACCCCGGCTATCCGCGCGGTGTGCATCCGCCTGGCGGAAATGGTCGCCGACCAGCGGCACTACCTCACACCCCTCCCCGAACCGCAGGAATCCGAACGCGGCGAAATGCTGGAGATGCTGGCCGACGGGCTTCGCAGTAAGCCGATCACCGATGGAATCGAACAGGACTTGCAGCAGTTGGCTGACCTCGAGCTTCGTGCCACCGGCAGTTGGGCCATAGTACCGACGGCCCAAGCAGAGTGGATCACCACGGCCATCCAGTTTCTCGACGGTCGCGCGTCCCAGCTCCCCGACGGTGAGCGACCCGATCCCTATTGGGCCGACGACGTCGTGGCCGGAATCATCGTGTCGGTCCGGGCCGTCATCGGCGTGGACGAACTCCAGGCCCGGTATGCCACCCCACCCAGCGCCAATCAGGTGCCGGAAGAGTCCTAAACCGGCTGGTCGGCGAACAGCTCGAAGAACCGTCCGAAGATCGCCACCCCATCCCACAATTGTTGCAGGTCGAGTTTTTCGTTGGGCGAGTGCAGCCCGTCGTCGGGTAACCCCACGCCGGTGAGCAGGACGGGCGCCCCCCTGAGCCCCAGGCTGGCCACCACCGGGATCGACCCGCCCGACCGGATCGCGACCGGCCCCCGGCCCACCACTTCGGTAAACGCCTGGTCCAGGACGGCAAAAGCCGGCTGGGTAACGTCCACCTGGACCGGATCGGCCCCGTGGATGGGACGCACCTCGATGTCCGCGTAGTCGGGCGCCACGGCACGAACCGCCTCCTCGAGCTGTCCCAGTGCCGTCTTCCACCGCTGGTTGGGGACCAGGCGGAGGCTGACCTTGGCGGTTGCGCGAGCCGGGATGACGGTCTTGGCACCCTCGCCGGTGAAGCCCCCCATGATGCCGTGGATCTCGAACGTTGGCAGAGCCCACAACCGTTCGAACACCGATCGATCCTCCTGGCCGGCCAACGACCGGGCGGTGATTTCCTCGGTGAGAAAGTCGTCCATGTCGAACGGTAGTTCCTGCCACGACGCGAACTCGGCCTCCGTCGGCGGTTCGACGGCCTCATACAGGCCGGGGATGTTGATGCGGCCGTCCCGTCCCTTGAGGTCTCCCAGGATACGGCACAGCGTCTCCATGGCGTTGGGCGCGGCGCCGCCGTAGTTGCCCGAGTGCAGGTCCCGTTGCGCCGTGCGTACCTCGATTTCGGTGTAGCAGATTCCCCGCAGCGCGGTGTATACGGCTGGAATCCCCGGCGCGTAGTACGAGGTGTCGCACACCAGGATGGCGTCCGCTTCGGTGCGCTCGGGTTCCTCCTGCAGCAGGCGCTCGATGGAGTGCCCGCCGAATTCTTCCTCGCCCTCGATGATGAACCGGATGTTGAGCGGGGGGAGGCCGTCACCGTCACGCACGGCTTCGTAGGCCTTGAGCAGGCAGTACACCTGCCCTTTGTCGTCGACCGCACCGCGAGCGAACAGTTTGCCGTCACGCACGGTGGCTTCGAACGGCGGGCTCTTCCATTCGTCCAGCGGATCCGGCGGCTGCACGTCGTAGTGGCCGTAGATCAACACCGTAGGCTTCCCCGGGACGGGCGGACTCTCGGCCCACACGATGGGGTGGCCGCCGCGATCGAGTTGCTCGACTACTGGAAAACCCAGACGTCGCAGCTCATCGGACACCCAATCTGCCGCCCGCTGGCAATCGGCGGCGTGGTCGCTCAGCGTGCTGATGCTGGGAATGGCCAGAAATTCACCGAGTTCGGCAAGCATCCGGTCACGTTCGCGCGAAACGAATTCACCATCCACGAGACACTCACGGTAGGAGACATTGATCGACGCCAAACAGGGGGAAGGTACACAATTTCGGGTGCGGCGCGAGACCGATTCACCCGGTACAACAGCCCTCTAGCGCTCGCGCGTCCCAGCGATACATTCGCCCAATGTTCACCACCTCGCAGTTTCGCGTTTTCGCCACGGAGCCCGATGAACGGGCACTTGCCACGGCGCGTCGCCTCATGCATGACGGCCACCTCGAGGCGGCAGAGGACGCGTACCTCGAACTGCTCGACACCCAACCGGACGTGAAACTCGCCTGGGGTGAATACTTCACCATGCTGCGCAACGCCCGGCGCTTCGAGGAAGCCCTTGCCTTGTCGGCGCAGGCGGCGGATCACTTCGGTGACGATGCGTTCCCGGCCACCATCAAGGGAGCGGCACTGGTGGAGCTCGGCCGATATCGCGAGGCGCTCGTGGCCCTGGAACACGCGGCCTCGCTCGACCCCGGCCTGGCGCTCGTGTGGCACGAAGCGGGGTACGCCGCCTATCGACTGGGCGAGTACGGCCGGGCCCTGCTGGCTCTCGATCGGGCCTTTGCCCTCGAGCCCCACAGCGGCACGCTACACCTGAGGGGGAAGATCCTCCGCACCGCGGGACGGTATCTGGCGGCGGAAGTCGCATTCCAGGGGGCAGCCGAAGCCGCCGAATTCGACGAACAACTGGCCGAAGCGATCCGCCAAGTGGCGGTCACCCGCCGATACGCCCTGTTCGGCCCGACCAAGCCCATCGACCTCCATGAATCGCGCCACTGGTTCGCCGAGACCGGCGCCGTCCCGCTCACCTATCACGCCGACCTCCGCGCGCCGAGCGACGAAGACCTGGTCCGGGGTTTGGCCCAGTTCGCCAGCGAGCAGGAGTGGCGCTTCACCACCATATACCAAGTGGACGCCTGGCCCGGCTGGTCGATCCTGGCCGACGAACTCGGCCTCGAGACCGCGGCCGACGCTCACTTCGAGGACGCCGCCGTACCGCTGGTCGTCGCACGCCAACCCCAAACCGGGGAGCCGGTGTGGGACGATGCAGTTGCCTTCGTCCGGCGGGCACAGGCCGGCCTGGTGTTCGTGCTGCACCAACCGACCGATCAGGAGCCGGCCGACATCTTCGGCGTCCTCGCCGGGCAGGACGGGGTCATGTTGGACCTGGCCACGGCCTCCGAAGTGGTACAGCACCCCAACAGCGTGCTGCAGGACCGACGCTTGTGGCCGTCGGAGGCCGCCGCCGGAGCATGACGCTGGTCGATGCGGTCCGTGGCGACATCAGGGCCGAAACCGTCGATGCCGTCGTCAACGCGGCCAACGAGACCCTGCTAAACGGCTAGTCCCTGTCCCCTTCCAGGCGGCGCTCGAGTACCACGTAAGCGCTGTCGCCCGGCACTCCGTCCAGCAACTCGGTGATCGCGGCCACCGCCAGGCTCACGCTGCTGTCGTGAGCCTGATACCAATCCTCGAACAGATACAGCTTGGTGCGGTAGATCCGGCGGGACACGATCCGGGCGTTGTTGATCTGGCGGGGCTGGCGGTCCTCGACCCGGAAGGTGAGCAACTGCGGGCCGACCGAGTCCGCCAGGAACTCTCCCGCCCAGGCTCCTACGGTCTCCCGGCCAACCTCCAATTCGAGGGAATCGGGAGGCGGCTCCCGGTGATACAGGCTGTCGAGCTTCTGGGTGAGCCGGTCGTAGTAGGATCCCAGCGCCACCTCATCCGTCCACCGGGCCCGAGCCCTCGCCGCCAGCAGACTGTCTCCCTCCCCTTCGAAGAACTCGGCGGCAGACAGGTACCCCACCATCTGAGCCAGACCCTCGTTGAAGGGTACCGCGCTACTGACGAAGAGCGTGTTGTGGGTTATCTCGTGGAACACCAGCGCCGCGAGCTCGACCGAATCGCGAGTCAGCGCGGTCGAGAGCAAGGGATCGTTGAACCATCCCAGGGTTGAGAAGGCGGCCGAGGGACGCAGGTAGCTGTCGAACCCCCGTTGGTGCAGATCGGCCGCCGCCCGGTGGGCCATCTCGAAATCGAAGAACCCCTTGTAGGGAACGCGGCCCACGATGGGGTACTTCCACGTGTAGGGACAGAGGCAATCCTTGGGTGCGGCCGAAATGACCAGGAGGAGAGTATCTCGCTCCACGTCCACGTAGGTGGTGTACGTCTCCTTGGCATCGAGCCCGAGCGCTTCGGCGTAGTCCCTGACCTCCACAACCAGCGTCAGCAGGTCGCGCACCGCGGGGTCGGTGTCCGGGTCGGCCACCACGGTGGCGATCGGCGTGCGCGCCCGGAGGATACGGGTTTCCTCGAATCCGGCACGCGTCAGGTAACGCACCTCATCGCTGGCGATGTAGGCGGTACCATAGCCCAGGAACAGCACGCCCACGAGAATGGCGAGCAGCATGATGAACCTCCGCATCACAGAGTCAGACGAATGCCCAGCCGATGGGCCCCACCGCCGAAGACCGACTCCTCCTGGTAGGCGTAGTCGATGTCGACCGGGCCGAGCACCACGGTGCCTCCAACCGACCAGTTACTCTGGCCGGTAAGGGGACCCCGGCCTCCGTAGCCGAGTCGCGCTTCGACCCCGATGCCGTTGAAGACCAGGCCGGCCTCGCCGGCGATGATGGTGCGGCTGTCGAATCCCTCGGTCCATACGACTTCGATGGTACCAAGCAGCCTGGTGGTGCCTTGGGGATCGACCAGATTGAGCGACGATCCAAACCGGGTGGTGGCCGGGAGCACCATCCCCGGGGTCAATTCTGGTTGTCCGATGTTTTGCACGCTCAGCGACAGAGCGAAGATATCGAAGATGGCGATGATGACAGAGGCATCACCGGTGGTTGCGCTGGATGTGACCGCCGACGAGTCGCGCACCGTGACTTGCTTGACGGCTCCGGCGAAGGCGAAGAGCCCGAACCGATAAACTACGCTCCCAATCAGCAGCTTGTTCTCCTCCTGGGGCGAGCCCTGGGCCAGGCTCAGATGCTGATACCCCGCAGCCAAGTGAAACTGGCCGACCCGCACAGCTCCAGCCAGACTCGTTGCAGCGGCCGGATCCGGGATTCGTCCGGCCATGCCCTCGAAACCTGCCCGCCGCACGATGGCCAAGCCGGCGGCATTCACGAACACCGTGCCGGCGTCACCCACCAGCGCCGTGGATGCCCCGGCCAGTCCGGCGGCCCGAACCGTGGGCGGGAGTAGCGTGACCCAGGGAACCCCGGGTTGCTGCCCGGCAACGGGCAGCGCCCAACTCGCGAGTGCGAGTAGTGCGCCACCGGTAGCCGCGGCGCGGCGCCGCAGGCCGAGCGGCCGGTTTCGCCGTTGGCAGGTCGTGAGCTGAACAGGAATCTTACTGGACACGGAAGCTGTAACATAAAGCAGGACAATGCCTTTGACAATTCCGCGGCGGCCGGATAGGTTCCCTGCAGACTCGGTTTGCCGCGTCGGAAGGGCCGGATAGAGGCCGCACGCGCTGCCCAGCCGTTCCGACCGTTTGACTCATCCGAGACGCCTCGACCATCCCTCGCGCAGCCAGGGTCCCGCCGAATCGGGCGTCGAGCGTCTATGCCGCCTTGGTGGTTCGCCACCGGGCTGATTCGACGAGCATGGCTTTCGTCCATCTTCACACCCACAGCGAGTACTCCCTTCTCGACGGGGCCAATCGGCTCCCGGAGTTGGTGTCCCACGTCAAGTCGCTCGGCATGGACAGCCTGGCGGTAACCGACCACGGGAACATGCACGCCGCCTGGCACTTCTACGAGGAGGCCAAGGCTCAGGGGATCCGGCCCATCCTGGGCTTCGAGGCCTATCTCTCATTCGGACCACGCGGCGAGCAGCAGCGGCCCTCGTGGGCTCCGGCCAACTACAGCCATCTGGTGCTCCTGGCCAGCAACACCGAGGGCTACAAGAACCTCGTCAGGCTCACCTCCATCGGATACACGGAGGGTTTCTACCGGCGTCCCCGCATCGACAAAGAGGTGTTGGCCCAATACTCGGACGGCATCGTGTGCCTGGCCGCGTGTCTGTCCGGAGAAATCGCGCTGTACCTGCGCCAGGGAAATTATGAAGAGGCCAAGCGGTCGGCCGAGTGGTTTGCCCAGACGTTCGGGCCGGACCGGTTTTGGCTGGAAATCCAGAAACACGGAATTCCCGAAGAAGCGGTCGTGGCCGAGGGAATGCTGCGGTTGGGGAAGGACTTGGGGATCGGGGTGCTCGCCACCAACGACGCCCACTACCTGCGGCGGGACGACGCCCAGGCGCACGACGTGCTACTGGCGATCGCCACCGGCAGCGATCTCGACGACCCCAACAGGTTCCGTTTTACCGGCCAGGAGTCGTACGTCAAGTCCGAGGCGGAGATGCGGGCCCTGTTCCCCGATGACGGCGAGACCATCGACGCCACTCAGCAGGTGGCCGACATGTGCGAGTTCGACTTCGAACAGCGCTACTTCCTTCCCGAGTTTCCCCGCCCGGAGAACTACGCCACCGACGAAGCGTTGCTCGAGCACTTGGGACGCGAGGGGCTTCACCATCGCTATGGTGATCCGTTGCCGGACGCGGTAGAGGAGCGGTTCACCTACGAACTCGGCGTCATCAACACGGCGGGGTACGCCGGCTATTTCCTGATCGTGCAGGACTTCATCGCTGCCGCCCGTGAGCGGGACATCCCGGTGGGACCGGGACGCGGCTCCGCAGCCGGATCCATCGTGGCCTACGCCCTGGGCATCACCAAAGTCGATCCGCTCGCCTACGACCTCCTGTTCGAACGGTTCCTGAACCCCGAACGCGTGTCGATGCCCGACATCGATATCGACTTCTGCTATGAGCGGCGGGGCGAGATCATCGAGTACGTGCGGCAGCGTTACGGCCAGGACAGCGTGGGCCAGATCATCACCTTCGGTACCATGAAGGCTCGGGCCGCGGTGAAGGACGTGGCGCGGGTGCTGAAGATCCCCCCGAGCGAGGCGGACAAGATCACCAAACTGATCCCTTCGGGTCCGGCCTACAGTCTGACCATCCCTGAGGCGGTCAAGAAGATCCCCGAGCTGAGGGACCTGGCGGCCTCGGCGCCGGTCTATCAGCGGATGATCGATCTCAGCTCGCGGATCGAGGGGATTTCGCGACACGCGTCGGTCCACGCGGCCGGCGTGGTGATCGCTCCCGGGCCCCTCCGGGAATACGTCCCGGTGTGCACGGCTCCCGGCAAGGGCGCGGGCCAGCGGCAGAGAGGCGAGAACGCGATCATCACCCAGTACGACATGGTCGCGCTCGAGAAGGTTGGCATGCTCAAGATGGACCTTCTCGGGCTCAAGACGCTCACCGTAATCCACGACGCGGTCAAACTAGTCCACGACCGGCATGGCGTTGATCTCGACATGGATACGCTGGCGCTGGATGACGATGCGGTCTACCAGTTGCTGCGGAGCGGCCGGACATCGGGCGTGTTCCAGTTCGAGTCTCCGTTGGCCACCGAGACGCTACGCAACATGAAGTGCGACCGGTTCGACGACCTGGTGGCGTGCAACGCCCTTCTCCGGCCGGGCCCCCTGGATGCCGGAATGCATACGGTATTCATCCGGCGCAAGCTGGGCAAGGAACAGGTCCGCTACCCCCATCCTGCGCTGGAAGAGGTACTCAAGTCCACCTACGGCGTGATCACCTATCAGGAACAGGTGATGCGCATCGCCAACGTGCTGGCGGGGTTCAGCCTGGCCGAAGCCGATGTGTTGCGCAAGGCCGTGGGCAAGAAAGACGCGGCGCTCATCCGCCGCGAGTTGGCAGGGTTCATCAAACGCGCCGTCGCCGCGGGGCACGATCGCAAGGTCATCGAGGATATCGCCGGCCAGATCGAGACGTTCGGCCGTTACGGATTCAACAAGTCCCATTCGGTGGCCTATTCGATCATCTCCTACCAAACGGCGTGGCTCAAGACTCACTACCCAGCCGAATTCATGGCGGCCCTGTTGTCGTCTGAAATAGGCACCACGGACAAGGTGGTGCAGTACATCAACGAGGCGCGGGAGATGGGGCTCGAGGTGCTGCCGCCCGATATCATCGAGTCCGGCTTCAAGTTCACCGTCGTGGGCGACACCCGCATCCGCTTCGGGCTCGGCGCCATCAGGAACGTCGGTGCCGGTGCCATCGAGTCGATCATCGCCGCGCGCTCAGCCGATCAGGACGCGATCCGGTCGCTGGCGGAATTCGTGGAGCGGCTCGACGTCCGGTTGTGCAACAAGCGGGTCCTAGAATCGCTCATAGCCAGTGGCGCGTGCGATTCCCTCGGCGGACACCGGCGGCAACTCATCGAAGCCCTCGATAAAGCCATCAGCGAAGCCCAACTCAAACAACAGGAACGGGCATCAGGCCAGGAATCCCTGTTCGGCGATACCGGCCAACCTGTGGCTATCGCCGAGACGCCCCTCCCTGACGTGCCTCCGTGGTCCGAAGCGGAGCGCTTGACGCGCGAGAAGGAAGTGCTGGGGTTCTTCATCTCCGGACACCCACTGGCCAAGTTCCGCCGCGAGGTCGAACTCTTCGGAACCCGGACCACGGCTACGCTGGGTGAGTGGAGCGAGCATCCAGTCGCCATCGCCGCGGTGATCACCGGCGTCAAGCGGCAGATCTCCAAGAAGACCGGCAAGGAGTACGCCCGGCTGGTGCTCGAGGACTTCCACGGCACGGCGGAGGCGATCGTATTCCCGGCCACCTGGGCCAAGCTCAACCAGGCAGTGGTACCCGACGCGGCCATGCTCCTCACAGGCGGCTACAGTACCCGCGACCGCGGTGAGGAGCGGGTACCCTTCGTGGTGGAATCAGTGCGCCCACTGGACGAATTCCGTCCCGCGGGCGACGTTGCCGTCAGCCTGCGCTGGCGCAAGCTCGAGGCACCCGACCCAGAGGCCATCCGTGCGGCCGCGGCGTTGTGCGCGGCGCACCCAGGGCCCGCGCCGGTCTATATTGAATGGAGTGACGGGAACGGTGAGGCCATGAGACTCCGATCGCGGCGGTTGCGGGTGGCCGCCGATGACGAATTGGTCACCGCGCTGCAGGGGATCCTCGGCGTCGAGTCGGTTCACTACGTGAAGGCGAAGTAACCATGGCCACCGCGTACACGTTGGAATTCGAGAAGCCGCTGCTCGAACTGGAGCGGGAAATCGACGACCTCAAGCGGGTCGGCACCAAGCGCGACATCGACATCTCCCAAGAACTCGAACAGCTCGACACCAAGCTCGCGGTGTTGCGGCAGCACATCTACCAGCACCTCACTCCCATCCAGCGGGTCCAGGTGGCCCGACACCCACGCCGCCCCTATACGCTCGACTACCTGAGCACGATTTTCACCGATTTCATCGAGTTGCACGGCGATCGTCACTTCCGGGACGATCCGTCCATCGTGGGCGGGTGGGCCCGCATCGGCGGCTTGTCGGTCATGGTCATCGGTCATCAAAAGGGGCGAGACACCAAGGAAAATCTCAAACGCAATTTCGGGATGCCCCACCCGGAGGGGTACCGTAAGGCCCTTCGGTTGATGCATCAGGCGGCCAAGTTCTCCGCTCCCGTCGTCACCCTCATTGACACACCGGGAGCCTATCCCGGCCTGGGGGCCGAAGAACGCGGCCAATCGGAGGCGCTGGCGCGGAACATCGTGGAGATGGCGGCGCTGCCGACCCCAATCGTGGCGGTGGTCATCGGCGAGGGGGGCTCGGGTGGCGCCTTGGCGATAGGTGTGGCCGACCGCATCCTGATGCTGGAGAACTCGGTGTACTCGGTCATCTCGCCGGAGGGGTGTGCCGCCATCCTGTGGAAGGACGCCTCGCAACGGGAGCGTGCGGCTGACGCACTCAAACTCACCGCCCCCGACCTCGAACGGCTGGGAGTAATCGACGAGATCGTCGAAGAACCGATCGGCGGAGCGCACACAGATCCTGAGGCGACCGCTGAAGCACTCAGGGAATCATTGATCCGCAATCTGGCCGAGCTGCGCAAGCTCAAACCCGACAAATTGGTCCGCCGACGAGCGGAAAAATTTGGCAGAATCGGCGCGTATTCCGAGGCGTAATGGCCCAAACGATAGAAGTCCGGTTCAAGGGAACCCGGCGCGGGTTTTTCCATTGGACCGATAAAGAAAACAACCCACGGCTAAACGACGCGGTGATCGTCGAGGTCGAGCGCGGCAAGGACCTGGGGCACATCAGTGCCGTGGGGGAAGTTGCCCTCAAGAAGTGTGGCACGGCCTGTAACGGCTGCCCGTCCTCCAAAGCACCCTCGACATCCGACGAACCCAAAGCGGTCCTGCGGCGTGCCTCGAGCAACGAGGTCCACACGGCCGTGCACCTACGACGGTCCGAGGAGGAGGTGCGGCGTAAAGTCCTCGAGCGGGTCAAGCATCACGGGCTGGCCATGAAGGTCAGCGACACGGAGTGGCAGTGGGACCGTAACAAGCTGACGGTGTTCTTCACCGCCGAGAAGCGGGTCGACTTTCGAATGCTGGTCCGGGATCTGGCGGCCCTCTTCCGCACCAGGATCGACCTGCGCCAGATCGGAGCCCGGGATGAGGCGGCCCAGCTCTCGGGCGTGGGCCGGTGCGGCCGGGAATATTGCTGTTCCTCGTGGCTCACAGAACTCTCACCGGTGAGCCTCAGGCTGGCGAAAGACCAGGGTCTGGCGCTCAACCCGGCCCAGATTTCCGGTGGCTGCGGCCGGCTGCTGTGCTGCCTCAAGTACGAGCACGACTTCTACGTCACCTCCCGCAAGCGGTTCCCCAAAGAAGGGAAAACGCTGCAGACTGCACTGGGAGATGAGCGGGTCGTCTCGGTCGATATCCTGCGCGAGCGGGTTAGTCTGCGCGGTCCCGACGGTGCCTCGCGCATCATCCCCCTCCTGCAGTTGCGCGAGGAGATCGCATCGATTCCGCGGAGTCCCGCGGTCCCAGCTACAGCGCACCAGGACCCGGCCGAGGCGCCCCGGCCTGAGGCCCAAGCCGAGACCCCGGCCCCGGAGGAGAAGCCCCCGGTGGAAGGCGAACCACCGAGCGACCCGGCTGCGGCGCGCAGGCAGAGACACCGGCGCGGCAGGCGGCGCCGCCGGAGACCCGGCGATTCCACCAACCCAGAGGGCTGAGTGTCCAAGTTCTACCTCACCACCGCCATCGACTACTCCAACGGCGACCCTCACCTGGGACAAGCGATGGAGAAAATTGGCGCCGACTGCATTGCCCGCTACCGGCGGCTGCGCGGTGACGAGGTCCATTTCCTCATGGGTATGGACGAACATAGCCAGAGCGTCATCCAGGCGGCGGAGGACAACGGCGTAGAACCCCAGGTGTGGGTCGACCGCATGGCCGAGCGGTTTGCCGACTTCTGGGCCCGGTTGCACTGCAGCCACGACGACTGGATCCGAACCACCGAGCCGCGACACGCCCGGTCGGTACAGGCGTTGCTCTCCCGCATTCAGGAGCACAACCCGGACGATCTGTTCCTGGGCCAATATGAAGGTCTCTATTGCATCGGGTGCGAGGAATTCAAACAGGGCAGCCAGATCATCGACGGCCACTGCGTGGAACACCCGACACTCGACCTGAAGGAAACCAAGGAGGCCAACCACTTCTTCCGGTTGAGCCGCTATGGAGACCGACTGTTGGAGTTGATCACCAGCGGTGAGTTCTCGGTCGAGCCGGCCATCCGCCGCAACGAGGTTCTGCGCCTCATCGAGTCGGGTCTGCAGGACATCTCCATTTCGCGGTCGCGCTTTCCATGGGGCATCCCCTTCCCCGGCGATCCGGATCATACGGTATACGTCTGGTTCGACGCGCTGATCAACTACCTGTCGGGTACCGGCTTCCCCGATCCCGGGTACGACAAGTTGTGGCCCGCCGATCTCCACATCATCGGCAAAGGCATCAGCCGATTCCACTGCGTCATCTGGCCCGCCATGCTAATGGCCGCCGAGATGCCGTTGCCCAAGGAGGTGTGGGCCCACGGGTACGTCCAGTGGGAGGGCGCCAAGATGTCGAAGACGGCGGGAATCGGCGTCAGCCTGGGGAGCGCCATCGAGCGGCACGGACCGGACCCGTTGCGTTACTTCCTCATGCGCGAAATCGGCTTCGAGGGCGACGGCAATTTTACCTGGGATCGGTTCGACGAGCGCTACACGGCCGATCTGGCCGACGGACTCGGCAACCTGGCGTCGCGGGTCCTGGCGATGCTGGGCAAGTACCGAGACGGGCGCGTTCCCGACGCGCCGGCGGACACGACCCTCGACGCCAGTGGCGGTGAAGTCGTGGCGCGCTACCAGGCGTTGATGGACGACCTCGACCTGCGCGGGGGTGCCGAGGCGGCGTGGTCACTGGTGTCGGCCGGCAACCTGTTCGTTACCCAGACCGCCCCCTGGGCCTTGGCCAAGGCCGGGCAGGATGCCGAACTCGACTCGGCCTTGACCAGTCTGGCCCGGTGCCTGTACCGACTGGCCGTGCTAGTGAGTCCGTTCATGCCCGAGAAGAGCGACGAACTGTGGAGCGCCCTCGGACAGGAAGGAACCGCCGCCGCGGCGAGGTGGCAAGACCTGGCTAACCCACCGGTTATCGGGGCCCAAACGACCAAGGGTGCAGCCCTGTTCCCCAAGGCAGACACGGCATAAAAGTATTTGACAGTCAAAGAATTAGACGTGTCATTCGGAATCTTGACACCCCTTTTTTCAGGGCGCATCTTACCACCCGCTGCCGCTCCCCCAGCCGAGGAGACCGGCAACTGCGTAGTCTATAACTTGTTGATAGATAGTGACTTAACCGAAGGTGTCCCCAATGGGCAAACGCCGCTGGACATTGGTGGTAGTGCCGCACGGAACTGGAGCCTCCACCAGGCTGCAGGTTTCGACGGCCGTCCTGAAGATGATCGCCGGGGGAGCAGCGACGCTGCTCGTCGCGGCGCTCGTGTTCGGGTACCTCACGGTGTCCCGCAAGGTCGATCTGACGCGCGCGGCACAGCTCGAGCGTGAGAACGTCCTCCTGGCGGAAGAACTCGGTCGTCTTCAGAGTCAACTGACGTGGGTCACCGACACCATCAACGAAATTGCCTTGCGAGACAGCCGCTACCGGGTGCTGGCCGATCTCGACCCCATCGATCCCCAAGTGCTCCAAGCCGGTATCGGCGGCCCTGCCGAGCCGGGCTACGATGACGCACTCGCCCGAACGGGGGTACTGGGACAGCGGGCCACGGAAGTCAGAGTCGATCTCAACGCCCTGATTCGGCGAGCCAATCTGCTGGCCTCGTCGTTCGACGAAGCGATGGACAGCTTGGCGTCGCACAACCGCCGGTTGGCGGCCACACCGTCCATCATGCCGACCCAGGGGTGGCTCTCGAGCAGCTACAAGGCCATGCGCATGCACCCGATCCTGCACTACGCACGGCCGCACAAGGGCATCGACATCACCGCGCCCAAGGGCACGCCCATCCAGGCACCCGCCGGCGGTGTGGTGACGTCCACCGGGTGGCGTTCAGGCTTCGGCAACACGGTCACCATCAACCATGGATACGGCGTGGTCACCAAGTACGCCCACGCCTCGAAGATCCTGGTCAAGTCGGGCCAGCGAGTGAAACGGGGAGACCGGATCGCCCTCATCGGCAAGACCGGCCTGGCGACCGCACCGCACCTCCATTACGAGGTGCACGTCAACGGCCGGGCAGTGAACCCACAGCGCTATGTCCTCCCCGAGGAAATAGGCGGATAGTCCAGAGAGGGTACCCTCCAGTGCCTTGAGGCCTCCCGGCCAGTGGTCGGGGGGCCGCTCTGTTTTCGGCCCGGTCATTGGTACCCCGGCAGTGGCCCCGTTAGCTTTGGTGGTGCTTCGACGACCCCTTCTCGACGGACGGCTCATGCCCCGAAACACCATCCTCCGTTTGGTGAGCCTGACGGTGCTTCTTGCGGCCTGTAACGGCCCACGGGAGGTGACCGTCGAGGTCATGGTCCTCGACCTCGATGCCAACCCCATCGTCGCGCCCAACCTCCCGCTCGTCATCCTGCCATACGACCGCGACAGCCTGCTGGATTTGCTGGAGCGGCAAGCCGCGCGGCCGCGACCGCACGTGGCCACGCTCGACAGCCTGTTCGCGGCCTTCCGGGTACCCTATCTCGAGGTTGCCCGAGCCGCACACGCGGTAGGTCGCTACCGGGATTCCATGACTACCCTCAAGACGGCCATGGACACCCTCCCCCGAGGGGACGAGGCTTACCGGCTCCGCTTCCAGCTGTTTGCCCAGTTGAGCGACTCGCTCGAGCGGTCGGAAGCGCGGCGGGAACAGGCTACCACCGCGCTGCGACGAGCCCGTCGGACGTTCGTCCCCCTGAACGACAGCCTCCGCCATGAGGTCAGGGATTGGGAAGAGACCACCTTTCGTGGCTACGATTCCCTGGTCACGGCCCTGGCGGACCGGACCGACCGGACAGGGCTGACCGACACGACCGATAGCGCCGGGCACGCCACCATGCGGGTCGGCCGGGGCGCGTGGTGGGTGTACGCCCGCGCCTGGGACGTAGAAGACCCGAACTCCGAGTGGTACTGGAACGTTCAAATAACAGGCGATACCGTCAGGCTCGACGACCGCAACGGCAACAGACTCCCGACTTACTGAGATCCCATGAAGCCCACCGACTCCCCAACTCCGATTCGACACCACCGGCTCGGCGTCGTGGCCGTCCTGGCCCTGGCCGTCTCCCTCGGCACCGGTTTCATCTTCGCCCCGTCTGGAGCCCAAGACACCCAGCAGGACCCGTTGGCCCCGCGGTCCAAGGGGTCGCCCCAGGCGCCGATCACGGTATACGAGATGTCGGATTTCCAATGCCCGTACTGCCGCCGTCACGCCGTCGAGAGTTTCCCGCTCATCGAAGCGGAGTACATCGAGACCGGCAAGGTCCGTTGGGTCTACGTGAACTTCCCCATCCCTTCGCTGCACCCCAACGCCATTCCCGCAGCCCAGACGGCGATGTGCTCGGCCAACCAGGGTGCCTTCTGGCCGGTCCACGACCTGCTGTTCCTCCACCAGGACATCTGGGCCCCACTCCAGGAACCGGGCGAGTTCTTGCTGACGCTGGCCGACTCGGTGGGGATCGACAAGTCACTCCTGGCCGAGTGCCTCCAATCCGAGGCCACCCTGCCGCAGATCGAAATCGATGCCCAGGGAGCGGTCAAGGCAGGAGCCACCAGCACCCCGACGTTCTACATCGAAGGCGGACTCCTGGTGGGCGCCCAGCCAGTGGAAGTGTT
>SMVY01000048.1 GCA_004357415.1 Gemmatimonadota bacterium | reverse complement strand
CTCGGAAGTCGGTTGTCGTCATTCCCGAGTGGGTGGCGCCGATGATGGCCATCAGCTCGGGCATGTCAAAGGAAGCCATCGCAGCTTGGTCGTTGGCGATGACGGCACGGAACGGATCTGCCCCGGCCCACTCGGGGTGCTCCGGCGCCAAGGCACGTACCTGGTCCAGTGCGAAGACCAGTTGGAAGTACATCGGCTGCTCGGCCCACAGTGTTCCGTCGTTGTCGAACACCGCCACTCGTTCGTCGACTGGGCGGTAGTCGGCATGAGCAGGGTCGGTCACCCGATCGACGAAATCGACAATCGCGGATTTGGCCGCGCCATCGGTCCAAGATGACAACTGATCGACCGGGGCCGTCCCACTGCACGCCAGCACGGCTGCCACAGGAACGACGAGAAACTTTCGACTCACTAGTGACTCTCCAGAATCATTGATGACCGTCCACCGTCCACTGATCACGGAATATCAAGCCACGATGTAGACGGACGGAACCTAGTTCGTTGACGGTGTCAGCTTCTCCATCACCTGATCTAGGCTGAAGGAAGCAGCCTTCTGCCGCGGCGGGTACTCCTGGAAGGTGGCAAGGAACCTGCCGACATAGGCCTGCACTGGGACCAGCATGTAGCCGCGGTCGATTAGCCAGTCGAAGTAAGTGTTCGACGTAAGCGGAGCTCGCTCATAGGGATCCCGTCGAAGATGAAGGATGAGTGGGATACGCAGCGGCACAAAAGGCTCCATCCAGACTCTGAATGTGCCCGTGGTTTGTTGTTCCATGAAGATGAACTTCCAGTCCTGGTACCGTATGGCTGAGAGATCGCCATCGTCCGTGAAATAGAATATCTCGTTCCGCCCGGATGAGGCGGACTGTCCGGTGAGCATCGGAAGGATGTTGTAGCCGTCGAGATGGATCCGGTAGTCACGCCCCATCGCCGACGACGAATAACCATCTAGGAGATCCGCCTTGATGTCAACAGCCCCCGCCATGGCGGCAAAGGTGGGGAGCCAGTCCATGTGGTGCACGATCTCGTTGCTGATCGATCCGGCCTCGATGTGACCGGGCCAGCGCACCATGGCCGGGACCCGCCAGCCACCCTCCCAGTTGGTGTTCTTCTCGCCCCGGAACGGCGTTGCCGCCGCGTCGGGCCAGGTGTTGTAGTGCGGGCCGTTGTCCGTGGAGTAGAACACCAGAGTATTGTCGGCGATGTCGAGTTCGTCGAGCAGGTCGAGGAACTGCCCGATGTGCATGTCGTGCTCGACCATGCCGTCGGAGTACTCGTCCTGCCCGCTGATACCTCGCAACTCGGCCTTAACGTGGGTGCGGAAGTGCATGCGGGTGCCGCTCCACCAGAGGAAGAACGGCGTGCCCTGGGCGTTGGCGTCGCGAATGAAACGCAAGGCCGCCGCGACGGTCTCGTCATCGACCGTCTCCATGCGCTTCTTGGTGAGGGGGCCTGTGTCCTCGATACGGCCGTCGGCGTACGAATGGATCACCCCGCGCGGCCCAAAACGCTCCCTGAACCCGGGAATCTCCGCGTCGGTGGGGTAATCCTCGTTCTCCGGCTCTTCTTCGGCGTTCAAGTGGTACAGGTTGCCGAAGAACTCGTCAAAGCCATGATTGGTCGGCAACATCTGGTCCCGGTCGCCCAGGTGATTCTTGCCGAACTGACCAGTGGCGTAGCCCTGGTCCTTCATGATGACGGCAATGGTGGGATCTTCCACCCGCATGCCCAGCTCGGCGCCCGGCAAGCCCACCTTCGAGAGCCCGGTGCGGAACACGCTCTGCCCCATGATGAAGGACGAGCGCCCGGCGGTACAACTCTGCTCACCGTAGTAGTCGGTAAAGATCATACCCTCGTCGGCGATGCGGTCGATGTTGGGTGTCCGGTAGCCCATGACGCCTTTGGTGTATGCGCTGATGTTCGACTGGCCTATGTCGTCACCCCAGATGACCAGGATATTGGGTTTGCTCTGGGCCAGAACGGGTGTAGCGGATCCCGCGAGGGCCACCAGGAAAGCAGTGCACATCTTGCGTCCTGCGAACATGATGAGTGTTCCTCTCTACTGTGGTGGGGTCGGCTGCCAGCCCCCGGTCGTGACAACCGGCAGCTCGATGGAATGAGGGAGAATACCGCCGCACACGGTTATTGCAAGGTCAGGAACTTGGGGAATGAAAAGAAAAGCCGAGCCGCCAACTGCGGCCCGGCTTTCCAATTGAGTACTCAGCTACTGACGGGCACTGCCGACATTCATCGACTCCAACACCTGGTCGATGGAGAAGCTCGCCGGCGTTTGGCGCGGTGGGTACTCCTGGAACGTCGCCAGAAAATTCCCCACGACTACCTGGGCAGGGACAATCAGGAACGAGCGATCGACCCGCCAACGGGTATAGCCGATACTTTCGTGATCGGCCCGTTCGAAGGGGTCGGCTCTCAGATCGTAGATCTTGGGCAACCTCAGGAACACGAATGGCTCCTGCCACACGTCGAATCCATGGGCTCGTTGCTCGGCGAATACGATTTTCCACCTGTTGTAGCGCAGGTTCAGGAGATCGCCCGTGTCCGAGAAGTAGAAGAACTCCCGTCGAGGGCTTTGTTCGACTTCACCCCGTAAGTATGGCAGGAAATTGTAGCCGTCGATGTGGACTTTGAAGTTCTTGTCCCCCGCCTGGTGGCCGGCAAGCAATTTCTCTTTGATGTTGGGATCGCCGGCAGCCGCCACAAGGGTCGGCATCCAGTCGAGTTGCGCGATGATGTCGTTGGAGACGGTTCCGGGCTCGATGACACCAGGCCACCTGACCAGCATCGGCACCCGGTAGCCGCCCTCCCAGTTGTCGTTCTTCTCGCCTTTGAACGGCGTCGTGCCGCCATCGGGCCAGGAAAACACCTCGGCCCCGTTGTCGGTCGAATAGATCACGATGGTGTTGTCGGCAATACCCAGTGCATCGAGCTTGTCGAGCAGTTGGCCCACGTGGCCATCGTGCTCCACCATGCCGTCGGCATAAATTCCGTGGCCGGTAACACCTTGTGACTCTGGCTTGAGGCGGGTCCAGATGTGCATGCGAGTCGAATTCCACCACAGAAAGAACGGGTCACCGGTAGCATGGGCCCGGTCCATGAAGTCGAGCGCCGCGGCCAATGTCTCCTCGTCGACCGTCTCCATCCGCTTGCGGGTGAGCGGACCCGTGTCCTCGATCCGACCGTCGGCGTAGCTGTGGATGACCCCGCGAGGACCAAACGCCTCCTGGAAGGTGCGCCCGTCGGCTAGGATCACGTCGCCCGGGTAGTCCTCGTTCTCAGGCTCTTCTTCGGCGTTCAGGTGATACAGGTTGCCGAAGAACTCGTCGAAGCCGTGATTGGATGGTAGCATGTCGTCCTGGTCGCCCAGGTGATTCTTGCCGAACTGACCGGTGGCGTAGCCGAGGGGCTTCAGCAGCTCGGCAATGGTGGGGTCTTCCGGTTGCAGTCCCAGATCCGCACCCGGTAACCCGACCTTGCTCAGGCCGGTCCGAAAGGGGCTTTGACCGGTGATGAAGGCGGCCCGACCCGCGGTGCAGCTCTGCTCGCCGTATGAGTCGGTGAACAGCACCCCTTCATCGGCGATGCGGTCGATGTTGGGCGTGCGATAGCCCATCATGCCACGGTTGTAGGCGCTGATGTTGAAGTTGCCGATGTCGTCGCCCCAGATGACCAGGATGTTGGGCTTGTCCTGGGCTGCCAACGGGCTGGCCGAGCCGGCGACGAGTGCGAGGAGGACCAGCGAGAGTTTTCGTGTTACAGACATCTGCATCCTTCTTCCCCTAAGAATTGATCCTACCGAGAGCCCTCGGGTCACGCCCGGGGGGGGGCCACAGGTGCTGGATATACTGTAAAACATCGTGCCGTGCAAGTCTCCGTTGGCTTGGGAGACCCCGTCACGGATTGGTGATTCTTGATACCTGATTGTTGATTTGCGAAGTTCCACCGCACACCGCACACCGACTTAGTGCCGCAGCAGTGTGATCAATCGCCCGTTCAGCGGCTGCAGCGGCCGGTTGTTCACCGGCATTCGGCTCCGGATGGCCTTCCCCCGCAGCCCCCGCTGCCTACACCCCCATAGTCTCCCGCCGCCATCGGGCAAAGCCGATCACGTCCTCCACCGGCGGCACCGCATCCTCCTCGGCATAGGCGGTATACATCCGCCAGCGAAGATAGGTCGCGTCGGGCAGCGGCAGGAACGGGAACCGAGTCTGCCACCCTCGGCGGCGGAAGGCCCAGGCGGTCCTGAGCAAATCCACCGCCAACCGTGGATTGACCAGCGCCCGCAGCGTCAGGCGCATGGTCAGGCCGGTCCAGCCATAGGGGGGAGGCTCGTGAGGCATGGTAGGAAAATGGGCGGTAGGGCGGTAGGGCGGTAGGGCGGTAAGGGCGGTAACGGGCGGAACTTGGCAACCGGAGGTTGTCCGAGACCCTTGTGGGGCTGCCCTCGCTGCCCTCGCCTCTCCCCCCGCTGCCCCGCTTTAGACTATTTTCCCATAGCATGAGACTCCTATCGCTATTGGCTACCGCCACGACCGCCGCCTTCATCGCCGTTCCCCTCGCCGCCCAGGACTCGTCGCCCGGAGTGGGCGATAGCGCCTATGTGGCAGGCGACTACAGGGTGTATGCCGGAGACGGTACGGCGGCATCGATAGAGGACGTCGTGGCCGCCATGGCGGCGGTCGAGGTGGTGTTCGTGGGCGAGACTCACGACGACCCGACCGGACACTTCCTTGAAGTCGAATTGCTTCGCCTGGCTTATCAGGCAATCGGGTCTGACAGCACAGTTGAAGGCGAACCCCGCTCCGTGGCTCTCTCGCTGGAGTTCTTCCAGCGAGACGCGCAGCCGATCCTCGACGAGTATCTCGCCGGGCTGATCACCGAAAAGGCATTTCTGGCGGCCAGCCGGCCCTGGCCCAGGTACCACACCGACTACCGTCCGTTGATCGAGTTCGCCAAGGAACTGGGCCTGGCGGTCGTCGCCGGCAACGCGCCGCGCCGCTACGCCAACCGGGTGACCCGCCTGGGGAGGGAATCGTTGAACGCGCTCGGCCACGATGCCATCGCCACCCTGGCGCCACTTCCCTACGGCCAGCCGTCCAAGGCGTATCGCGACCAGTGGATTCAGGTGATCATGGAGGTGATGGAAGAGGAAGGGATGAAGTGCGGCAAGCCGGTCATCGATTCCACGGACGCGGATTCGGGAGCGGCCGGTGATCCGCCCCCATCGGCCCACGGCAACATGGGCAACCAACTCCACAGCCAAGTGCTGTGGGATGCTACCATGGCATACTGGATCAACGATCAACTGGTGCGCCGGCCGGATGACCTGGTGCTGCACATGGTGGGATCGTTCCACGTGGCCCGCGGAACCGGCATCCCCGAGCAACTCGAGCGCTACCGTCCGGGAACGTCATCGGTGATCGTCATGCTGCGCCCGGTCGAAGATGTGGCCACCTTCGAACCGGCTCCCAGCGGCACCTGGGGCGATTTTGTCATCCAGACCGACGAGGCGCGCACGCTGGAAGCCATCGAATGCCGGGAAGAAGAGGGGAAAGAGGACTAAGAGGGCTAAGGGGCCCTTGAGGAGTCGTCCTTTTCCCTCTTAGCCCTCTTTTCCCTCTTACCCCCCTCTTCCAGCCGCCAGCACGCGCAAGCATTTTGAGCCTGTCCCCATACCCCAGGTCCATCACATGCCTGAAGACTCCTTCTCCGAATACTACCGCCGCTTTCCCCGGCACGGGCGCCTCACCGAAGATGAGCAACTG
>SMVY01000047.1 GCA_004357415.1 Gemmatimonadota bacterium | reverse complement strand
TGGCCAAGGTGGTGATCCTGTGCACCGGTGGCTGCGGCAAGGTCTTTCCCTTCACCACCAACGCCAACATCAAGACCGGTGACGGCATGGCGCTGGCCTATGGCGCCGGTGCGCCGCTGAAGGACATGGAGTTCGTCCAGTACCACCCCACCGGCCTGCCCTTCACCGGCATCCTGATCACCGAGGCCACCCGGTCCGAGGGCGGCTGGCTGATCAACAAGGACGGCTACCGCTACCTCCAGGACTATGATCTTGGGACGCCGGAGCCCAAGCCGGTCAAGCGCTCCATGGAGCTGGGACCGCGCGACCGACTGAGCCAGGCCTTCGTCAAGGAGCAGGAGCGACACCGTACCATCGAGACTCCGCACGGGCACGTGGTGCACCTGGACATCCGCCACCTGGGTGAGAAGGTCATCGACAGCAAGCTTCCCTTCGTCCGCGAGCTGTGTCTCAAGTACGAGAACCTCGACCCGGTGACCGATTTGATCCCGGTGCGGCCGGTGATCCACTACATGATGGGAGGAGTGCACACCGACATCCACGGCGCCACACCCCTGCCGGGACTCTACGCGGCGGGGGAAGTGGCCTGCGTAAACATCAACGGCGCCAACCGCCTGGGCTCCAACTCGCTGACCGAGCTACTGGTCTTCGGCGCCCGGGCAGGAAAGGCCGCCGCCCATTTCGCCTTGGGCCAGGCGGACCCCACCCGCGGCGTGCTGGCGCAGGCCCGGGACGAGGAGCGTCGCCTGAACAAAGATTTCCTGGAAAAGACCGGTGGCACGGAACGCGTCGCCACGCTGAGAACCGAAATGCAGCAGGCGATGGAAAGCGGGGCCGGCATCTACCGCGACGATGAGGGCCTCCGGGCGGCGGCCGACAAGATCGGGCAGCTCAAGGAACGGTTGCGGAACATCTCCCTCGACGATCGCAGCCGAACGTTCAACACCGAGCTGATCGCCTGCCTCGAGCTGGCCAACATGGTGGACCTGGCCGACGCCATCGTGCAATCGGGACTTGAGCGAACGGAGTCGCGCGGCGCCCACCAGCGGACGGATCATCCCCAAAGGGACGACGAGAATTTCCTGGTTCACTCCCTGGCGTACCGGACCGAGAACGGTCATGCCAGGATCGAGTATCTACCCGTTACCATCACCCGCTGGCCCCCGGGCGAGCGGGTGTACGGAAGGTAGCCGTAATGGCCGAATCGATCACCCTGCAGATCCAACGCTACCGACCTGAAGAGGAAGAGGAGCCGGTGTGGCAAAGCTTCGAGGTTCCCCGGCACGACGAATGGATGGTGCTCGACGGTCTCAACTACATCAAGGACAACCTGGACGGCAGCCTGTCGTATCGCTGGGCTTGCCGGATGGGCGTCTGCGGCAGCTGCGGCATGCTGGTCAACGGCGAGCCGGTACTCACCTGCGCCACCTATCTCTCGGAGCTGGGGGGGGGGCGGGGTCCCGTTCGCATCGAGCCGCTCACAGGCTTTCCCGTGATTCGTGATCTGGTGGGAGATATCGGGGATTTCATCACCAAGCTGCAGAGGATAAAGCCGTGGATCATCCGCCAGGAGGACAAACCCCTGTCCCAGGGCGAGTACCTGCAAACACCGGAGGAGCTGGCCCTGTACCAGCAGTACAGCATGTGCATCAACTGCATGCTGTGCTACTCGGCCTGCCCCATCTATGCCCTCGAGCCTGACTTCATCGGTCCGGCCGTCATCGCCCTGGCCCAGCGCTACAACCTGGACCCCCGTGACGAGGGGTCCGAGGAGAGAGGAGACGTGCTGTCACAGCATGCGGGTATCTGGGCCTGTACCTTCGTGGGCGAGTGCTCGGCGGTCTGTCCCAAGCACGTGGATCCGGCGGGCGCCATCCAGCGTTACAAGGTGACGGCGACGGCGGAATGGTTCAAGTCGGTGTTGCTGCCGTGGGGCAAACGGTGAATCGCATCAACCCGAAGTACCAACTCTACCACCCCAAGTGGTACCGCAAGGACTATCCCATCTTCTGGTGGCTGGAGAAGTTCGCCTACGGCAAGTTCATCGTTCGAGAGATGACCAGCCTGGCCGTGGGCTACACAGCGGTGCTTCTCATGTTCCAGCTTTGGGTGCTATCCCGGGGTCAGGAGACCTACCAGCGGTTTCTAGGTTTTCTCGAGTCGACCCCAGTAATGATCTTTCACGGCGTGGTGTTGGCGTTTCTGCTGTTTCACTCGGTCACCTGGTTCAACCTGGCTCCCAAGGCTCTGGTGCTCCGCCTGGGCCGCTGGCGCGTCCCCAACGCGCTGGTACTCAGCGGACATTACGCGGCGTGGTTGGCGGCGACGGCTCTGGTGATCTGGTTGGTGGCACGATGAGGCCAAAGCGCTCCCGGGAACCGTTTTTCTGGGCCATGTTCAGCGGCGGCGGCATGCTGGCGGCGCTGTTCCTGCCCGCCCTGGTGCTGGTGCTGTGGTTTGCGCCACCTTCCTACCCGGAATTGGTGGGCAAGGTCGATCACTCTCTGGTCAAGCTGGCGTTGTTCGGACTCATCATGCTGTCGCTGTTTCACTGGGGCCATCGTTTCCGCTACACGCTCTATGACGGACTGCAACTGAGCCATCTCTACGGCTTGATCGCCACCATTTGCTATGGGGGAGCCACCGCCCTCACGTTTCTCGCGGGTTACCTGCTGTGGACCTTTCCGTGAGCCGCCGCTTCTGACGTTTGGGGAGCGATGCACCACTGTTCGTACCTGATAAAGAGAGGTACCAGATGTCGATTGCAAAACGCCTACTCGCGGGAATGACATCGATGCTGGTCGGTGCCGCTTTCTGCCAGACGACCGTTAGCGCCCAAGCGCTGCCGGATCATACCGCCAAGATCGCCGAGGGTGTCTACAGTTATGGCCCCGGAGACTATTTCTCCATGTTTGTGGTCACCGATGAGGGCGTAATTGCCATCGAGTCCGTCAATACCCAGCACTCAAGAGGATTGTTGCAGGCTATCCGAGCAGTGACAGACCAACCCGTCAAACTCATGGTGCACAGTCACAATCACTGGGACCATGCCAGTGGCGGTCAGGTCTTCAGGGATGCTGGCGCCACCATCCTAGCTCACGACGAGGCCTATGAATGGATGAAGGCCAATCCAGGCGGAGATATGGTCTTACCGGACGAGAGCTGGGGCGGAAACCGCAAGGACATTACCCTGGGCGGTACCACGATCGAATTGCATTATCTCGGCATGAATCATGGCCTGGGCATGACCGTGTTCCGTCTGCCGGAGCAGAAAGTCGCGTATATCGCCGACTTGGTCACTCCCAAGAGGTTGCTGTTTACCATCGTGCCTGACTTCAACATCAGGGAATGGGAGCGGACTCTGGAAGAGATTATCGAACTGGATTTTGATATAGCAGTCTACTCGCACAATCAAAACGCTGATCCGTTGCAAGGGGGAACCAAACAGGATGTGGCAGAGACGCTGCAGTTCATCCGGGATTTGCGCGCTGCCATCTATGCGGAATTCGAAAAAGGCACCAATCCTTTCATGGTACCCGGTGTAGTGCGGCTACCGAAGTACCAGGACTGGGCCATGTATGATCAGTGGCTGGAGATGAACGCCTGGCGAGTACTGTTGGATGACTGGATGGGCCCGTTCCCGTGGCAGCCTGATCATGGCCCATCAATCGATAATAGGTGAGTTGTGGGGAAGGGGCGACGCATACGTCGCCCCAACGATTCGATCCACCAAGGCACGGCTGACCTACGACCCGCGGCCTCAAACTTCCGCCGACCGAACCACGGTCAGAATCGCCTCCCCATACTTCTCGATCTTCGCTGGCCCAATCCCGTGCACCAGTCCCAGATCGCTCTCGGTCGCGGGACGCATGAACGCGATCTCCCGCAACGTCCGATCGCTCCCAACCACGTAGGGTGGCACCTTCCCTTTCCTCGCTACCTCCAGCCGCCACGTCCGCAGCTCTTCGAACAGATCCTGACCCCGATCGTCCAACTCGATATCGGCGGCGGCGCTCTTTCTCCTCCCGCTCCTTGAACGTACGGGCGACGCATGCGTCGCCCCTACCGTCGCCCCTACCGTTGCCCCAGCCTTCGCCCCGACGGGGGCCGACCTGATCGGAGGCAGCAACAACCGCGCGGCACGACGCTCATGAATCACGTCCTGCCCCTCCGGCGTCACCACCACCACCGGTCGTTGCCCTCCGCGGAAATCAACCCAGCCGGCGGTCACACATCTTCTGAGCAGCGTCAGGATCCAGTCCTCGCTGTGCCCATCGAGCGTACCGTGCGTCGGCGTCTGAGCCAGGCCCGACCAGTTCAACCGCTCGTCCTCGGCGCCCTTCAACAGCTTGGCCGCAACCTGAATGCCGAACCGACCGTTCACCCGCGCAACGCCACAGAGTGCCTTGCGCACGATGGTGCTGACCTCTTCGTCATCCGCGGTATCTCCCTCGTTCATCTCCAGGCACACATCACACCGGCCGCACCCGCTCAGGGTTTCCTCTTCGTCACCGAAATAGCGCAGAATGGCGTCGTGGCGGCAGCTGCCGCCCTCGGCCCAGCGCATCAGCTCGAGAAACAGATTCCACTTGTGCCGGACGGTATCCTCGTCCGGCCGACCGCCGTCGGCGTCGTTCTCTATCAAATAGCGCCGCCTCGGCATGTCACTGGGCGACACCAGCAACAGGCAGGCGGCATCCTTACCGTCCCGCCCCGCCCTGCCGGCTTCCTGGTAGTACGCCTCAACCGAACCCGGGGGGCCGAGGTGGGCGATGCAGCGCACATCGTGGCGGTCGATCCCCATGCCAAACGCGTTGGTCGCCACCACGATTTCGATCTCCCCGCCCGCAAAAGCCGTCTGCGCCCGGTCGCGTGCTTCCCCGTCCATCCCCGCGTGGTAGGCCTCAGTTCGCCAACCAGCCTGAGCCAGTCGATCCGCCTCTGACTCAGCCAGCTTCCTCGTTGGACTGTAGATAATGGCCGTTCCCCGACCACTACCCGGGCTGTGGAGGAATTCCTGCAGTAACCGATCGACATGGGTATTTCCCTCTTCCCGGCCCCGAATGTCTCGCACCCTGAACGCGAGATTGGGCCGGGCAAACCCTCTCAGCAGTTGGGGGGTGTCGGCTGGAAGGCCCAACCGCTCCAATATCTCATCACGCACGATCGGTGTGGCAGTGGCGGTACAGGCCAGGACGCGCGCGTCCGGAAGGTGCTGGATCAATTCACCGATCCGCATATAGTCCGGCCGGAAGTCGTGCCCCCATTCGCTGATGCAGTGGGCTTCGTCCACGGCGATCAGGGGACAATCCAACCGGCCGATCATCGCCCGGAAGCCGTCGAAGTTGAGCCGTTCCGGCGCCACGTAGATCAGCTTGTAGGCCCCACGAGACGCCTGGGACATCCGGCGGCGCATTTCATCCGCGTCGAGGGTGCCGGCCAGATAGGTCGAGGGCACGCCTCGATCTTCCAGCGCCAGCACCTGGTCGTGCATCAGGGCGATCAGTGGGGAGACGACGATGGTAGTGCCGGGAAGGATTGCCGCCGGAAGCTGATAGGTGAGACTCTTGCCCCCACCGGTCGGGGCCACCAGCAGGACGCGGCCGTGGGACAACAGCATTTCGATGGCTTCGCGCTGACCGGGCCGAAAGGACTCGAACCCGAAC
>SMVY01000046.1 GCA_004357415.1 Gemmatimonadota bacterium | reverse complement strand
TTCGACGCCATGGCCTACGTGCCGCGGACCGACGGCACCCGGTTCGCCCGGGTCAACGCGGTCGAGGGCCCGTATCCGTTCTATGGCAAGATTACCACCAGCCCGGCCGGCCGCTGGGAGCAGCTCGCGGGGGGCCGTCGAGCCATCGTCGATCCCGCGCTACTCACCAGTCTGGCGGCCATCGTTGGTGATACCCTGGTGCTGGGTGAGGGCCGCTTCGAAATCATCGCCGAGATCGAGGACATTCCCGGCGCAGCAGGCGTGGAATCAGCCTTCTCACCCCGGGTATTCATCTCCGCCCAGTGGCTGGAAGCCACCAAGTTGATCACCTTCGGCTCACGCGTTTCCTATCGGACCTACCTGCGCCTGGCCGACGAGGCTGCCGCCGAACCAATCGCGGACAAATACGGTCCCGTGTTGCGTCCCGACCGGATCAGGATCTGGACCGCCAAGCGCGACCGTGAGGAAATGCTCGAGAACCTGGACCAACTGGGCCGTTATCTGGGCTTGGTCGCGCTGATCGCCCTGCTGCTGGGCGGGCTGGGTGTGGCCAGCGCCGTCACCGTGTTCGTGAAGCAGAAGCGAGAAACCATCGCCGTGCTCCGCTGCCTGGGAGCCACGTCCCGGCAGGTGTTCGCCACGTATCTCACTCAGGCGATCGGGATCGGGCTGGCCGGAAGCCTGCTGGGCACCGGACTGGGGTTGGCGATCCAACACGTCATCCCACTGGTGGTCGGAGATTTTCTCCCGGTGGACGTGGAGATCCGCCCGTCGGCGGCGGCGATCGGGATCGGCATTACCACCGGCCTTTGGGTGGCCACGATCTTTGCCCTCCTCCCGCTCCTGGAGGTGCGTCGGGTGACGCCGCTGGCGGCCCTGCGGGCCCCGTACGAAGAGGGGGCGCGACGTCCTCGGGACCCCTGGCGCTGGGTCGTCTCGTTGGCATTGGCCGCCAGCGTAGCGTTTCTGGCGATGGCACAGGCACCAAGCCGCATGGAAGGTATGGCGTTCGCCGCCGGCATCGGGGCAACCCTGGCGGTTCTGTGGCTGGCGGCGTTCCTCCTGACCCGGGGCATCAGAAAGTTCTTCCCCCACCGATTGCCCTACGTCTACCGGCAGGGACTGGCCAATCTGTATCGTCCCGCCAACCAGACGGTGGCGTTGGTCCTGGCACTCGGGTTTGGGACGTTCCTGCTCAGCACGCTGTTCCTGATACAGGCCAACCTGCTGCGGCAGCTGCGGTTCGACGCGGGGGTCGACCGGCCCAATCTGGTATTGTTCGACATCCAACCCGACCAGATCGGTCCCATCCGCGCCACGCTCGACAGTCTCGGCTATCCGTTGCGACAGGCGGTCCCCCTGGTGCCCATGCGGGTTCAAGCCATCAACGGCCATCAGGTGCTGTCGGGTGCCAGGAGGGATAGCGTGACCGGTGACACCATTCCCGACATGACCAGTTGGGCCTTCCGGCGCGAGTACCGATCCACCTACCGCGACTCGATGACGGCTACGGAGATACTGGTGGACGGCGCCTGGTGGGACGATCTCCCCGACCGGGCAAGCGGCGATGGGTACTTTGCCGTGTCGCTCGAAAAGGACATCGCCGAAGAGTTGGGCGTCGGTCTGAACGACAGTATCACGTGGAGCGTGCAGGGCATACCGATCGCCACCCGGGTCACTAGCATCCGGGAAGTCGATTGGGCCCAGTTCGAGCCTAACTTCTTTGCCGTATTCGAACCGGCGGCGCTCACCGGCGCGCCTCACATGTTCGTCACCCTCACCAGAGTGGAAGATCCAAGAATGCGCGGCCGGATCCAGCGGATACTGGTGGAACGCTTTCCCAACGTCAGCTCCGTCGACCTCGGCCTGGTGCAGCGCGCCATCGACCGGATCGTGGGCAGCATGATCATGGCCATACGGTTCATGGCGCTCTTCAGCCTGGCCACTGGAGCGGTGGTGTTGGTCGGGGCGGTAGCCACCAGCCGATTTCAGCGCGTCCGTGAAGCCGTGTTGCTCAAGACATTGGGCGGGACTCGGAACCAGATCCTGCGGGTGTTGCTCACCGAGTATCTGGCCCTGGGAAGCCTGGCGGCAGTGGTAGCGGTCGGTTTGTCCACCGTGGCGGGCTGGGCCATCACCCGATTCGTGTTCCACAGCGACTTCACCATTCCGGTGCCGGAGTTGGCCGGCCTGACGGCTGTGCTGGTGGGCGTGACCGTCACCGTGGGACTGTGGAACTCGATGGAAGTGTTCCGGGCCACACCGCTGGAAGTGCTGAGAGCGGAATAGCTGTCAGCGAGCTGCTACCTGCTCGCGGGCGACAGTTCGTCCACAGATACGTCTGAGTCACCCAGGGTGGACGACTGAACGCCGAAGCTACTGTGGAGAACCACGGCATGCACATACACATCGTCTCGCTGCCGTTCGATTCCGGGGTAAGAAACGTCCGGATGGGGAACGGACCACGATACCTGCTCGATGCGGGACTGCCAGAGCACCTGCAAGGGCAAGGACATCAGGTGGAGATAACCGAGATCAATCCGGCGTTAGACCCCCTGACGCCGGAGCCTACCATCATGTTGCAGCTAAACCGCCAGTTGGCCACGGTCGTGGCGGACGCTCTCCGGAACGATGCCTTTCCGTTAGTTCTTGCGGGATCATGCTACACGGCGATCGGGACGGTGACGGGCATGGGGGCCGACCGTACCGGCGTCTTCTGGTTCGATTCCCACGCCGACTTCAACACCCCGGACACATCCGGCAGCGGCTTCCTCGACGGCATGGCCATCACCATGTTGACCGGCCGCAGCTGGCGGCACCTGCTGACCGGGCTAGCGGGCTACCAGCCCGTTCCCGAGAACCACGTCTGCCTGGTGGGGGTTCGCGACATCGACCCGGCTGAACGAGCCCTGTTGGATACCAGCGCCGTCCAGGTGGTCGGGCCCGACGGACTCGCCGGCGATCTCCAGCGCGTCCTGACGAGTCTCCCGAGCACAATCGACCAGGCCTACCTTCACCTGGATCTCGATGTCCTGGACCCGGGCACGGCAAGGGCCAACGCGTTGACCGCGCCCGACGGTCCGGACATCACCCAAACGGCGGCCGCCATCGCCATGATCGGTGCGGCGTTGCCGATACGGGGCATGGCGCTCTCGGCTTTCGATCCCGGTATCGGCGACGGCGAGCGAGTGAGCGGGGCGGCATGGACGCTCGTGGAACAGGCTCTTCGGTCGTAAGCTACCGAGCCGGCAGCAACGGGGCTAAACCCCTTACTGTCAATCCCCTAGCCGCACCGCCACTTCCACGATAGCTTTGCAGTCCTGCTGGATACCGGCAGCGTTACCTCGATCTGACCTGGACTCTCATACGATGCTATCCATCGACCTTACTGGAAAACGGGCCTTCATCGCCGGCGTGGCCGACGACGGCGGCTTCGGCTTTGCCATCGCCAAGCGTTTGGCCCAGGCCGGCGCCTCGATTTGCGTCGGCACCTGGCCGCCGGCGCTGGGGATTTTCACCAAAATGCTCGAGCGGGGAAAGATGGCCGATTCCATGGTGCTGGACGGGGGTGGCAAACTCGAGTTCGAGAGGATCTATCCGCTCGACGCCGAGTACGACGTCCTGGAAGACGCCCCCGAGGACATCCGCACCAACAAGCGGTACAAGAACGTCGGCGACTTCAGCATAGCCGGTGTCGCCAAGCGACTGGTCGATGACTTCGGCGACTCCCCTGTCGACATCGTGGTCCACTCGCTGGCCAACGCTCCGGAGGTCAAGTCGCCGCTGCTCGACACATCCCGCAAGGGATACTTGTCGGCGGTGAGCGTGTCGGCCTACAGCAACGTTGCCCTGATACGTACCTTCGCCCCGATGATGCGGGAGGGCGGCGCGTTCCTCTCGCTCACCTACCTTGCGGGCGAGCGGGTCATTCCCGGCTACGGCGGGGGGATGTCCACCGCCAAGGCGGCGTTGGAGGCAGACACCAGGACGCTCGCGTTCGAAGCCGGCCGCCGCCACGGCGTCCGAATCAACACCATCTCCGCGGGTCCCTGGGCCTCGCGCGCGGCATCCGCCATCGGCTTCATCGGCACGATGATCGACTACTGCTCGGCCAACGCGCCGCTCCCCCGGAAACTTCTGGCGACCGATGTCGGCAACGCCGCCGCGTTCTTGTTGAGCCCCATGGCCGCGGCCATCACCGGCTCCGTGGTGTACGTCGACAACGGCTACCACACCATGGGCATGGCCGTCGACGGCCTCGAAGCGTACGAGGCTACCGATGACTGACGAACTCCTGGTATCGAACGACGGTTCCGTTCGGACGTTCACTATCAATCGACCGGACCGCCACAATGCCCTGACCCCAGAACTCACCAAACGTCTGGCGCACGAGTTGAACGCCGCCGGAGCCGAGGACGACGTACGGATGGTGGTCATCACCGGCGCGGCCGGCAACTTTTCCGTCGGTCTGGATCTGCGCTGGATCGCGCAGTTGGGGAACGATCCCGCTCCGTCACGGCTCGAGGACGGCCTGAGGGATTTCCAGGCGGTGATACTCGCCGTCGCCGAGGCTCCCGTGCCGGTCGTTGCCGCCATCCAGGGAAACGTGGCCGGCTTCGGCCTGGATCTGGCCCTGGCGTGTGACCTGCGCTACGCCGACACCAGCGCGCGGTTCACCTCGGCCTTCGCCCGTATGGGCCTGGTGCCGGACGGCGGCTCCACCGGTAGCCTCCCCTTGTTGATCGGGCCCAGCCGGACGTTCCGCTTTCTGATCGACGGCTCGACCATCTCCGCCTCCGAGGCACTGGCCTGGGGAATGGTGAACTCGGTATCGCCCGAAGGAAAACTCGAGGAGGCGTTAGCGCAGCTGGCGGCGGCGATCCAACCTTCCGCTCGTAGCAGCATCGCCACGATCAAGCACCTCATCGACCGCCACAATGGAAACGGTCTGGCCGACACGCTCAGCGCCGAGGGCCTGGAACAGTTGCGGGCGCTGGCGAGCGATCAATTCCATCAACGACTGGACGCTTTCGTCGGCAACTCCGCGGGAGGAGGTGGCGCATGACGACGCCTTCGGTCTTCCGCCCGGACATACTCCGCGGCAAGGTGGCTCTGGTGACCGGTGGCGGCACCGGGATCGGTTTTGGCATCGCCAGCTGCCTGGCGTCGGCCGGTGCCGACGTGGCGATCGCCTCCCGGAAGCCCGAGCATCTCGAGGCCGCCGTCGACAAACTGGGCCAGTACGGCACCAAGATCACGGCCGTCGAGACCAACGTGCGTGACCGGGAAGCGGTCGAGCGCATGGTCCAGGAGACCGTGGCCCACCTCGGCCGCGTGGACGTCCTGGTCAACAACGCCGCGGGCAACTTCTACGCACCATCCGCCACCTTGTCGCCCAACGCCTGGAAAGCGGTCGTCGAAACCGATCTGTACGGGACCTTCTACTGCTGCCAAGCCGTCTATCCCGTCATGAAGGAGCAGGGCTTCGGCCGTATCGTGTCCATCTCGATGACGCTCCATTACCGGGGCTGGCCGTTGATGGCCCACGCCACGGCGGCCAAGGCTGGCGTAGACGCCCTGACGCGCACGCTGGCGCTCGAATGGGCGCCCGACGGGATTACCGTGAACGCCATTGCCCCCGGCCCGGTCCCGACCGAGGGGGTGCTCAAGGCGTTCACCCCGCCGAACGCGGATGCACCGGACATATTCGCGCTCGAGGCCAAGGCCAAGGAAATCCCGCTGGGGCGGTGGGGTGAGCCGGATGATATCGGGCAGATGACCGTCTACCTCGCCAGCCCGGCTGGGAACTGGATCACCGGATCCATTTTCGTGGTCGACGGCGGAAGCTGGCTCGCCGGGCGGACCTGAGCTCCGGCGCATTATCCGACACAACAGAGGAGCCCTCGATGTTCGTCGGTCACTACGGTGTTGCCCTGGCCCTCAAGAAAGCCGACCCCAGGCTGTCTCTGGGAACGCTGTTTCTGGCTGCGCAATTCGTCGACATCCTGTGGGGTATTTTTCTCATCCTCGGTTGGGAGCAGGTCCGGGTCGATCCGGGCTACACGGCGGTCACGCCGTTCCAGTTTCTGTCGTATCCGCTGTCACACAGCCTGGTCGCCGGTATCCTCTGGGCTATCGTCGTGGGTGCCGCTTACTACTCCCGCCCAACCATCGACAGCAGCCATCGCCGCCGTGGGGCGATCGTCCTGGGGGTAGCCGTCCTGTCGCACTGGTTCCTGGATGTGCTAGTCCATCTTCCCGATCTGCCGCTCGCCGGGAATGACTCTCTCAAGGTGGGCCTGGGGCTGTGGGACCACATCGGCGCCACTTACGCCCTCGAGTACGGCCTACTGGCCGTGGGCGTCTGGATCTATGTCGGCACCAAGACCAAACGCCACCCGCTCCGTACCGCTCGTCTGGCAATATTGATCGGACTCTTGCTCGCCTTTAGCGTCGTCAACCTGTGGGCGCCACCGCCCAACAACATGACCCTGATCGGCGCGTCCGCGATCGTCATGTACCTGGGGATCGCCTGGCTGGGGTCGTGGGTCGATCGCGATCCCCCGCATGAACCGGACTCCGAAACCCACCGTCACAAGCGCAAATCGAAGGCGGCACGATGACGACCGCCCGTGTGTTCCTGGCCCTCGGCTCTGCGTCGGCGTTTCTGGCCGTGGCCGGCGGCGCGTTCGGCGCCCACGCGTTGCGCCGGCGGCTGGACGAGAACCTCCTGGCGGTGTTCGAGACCGGGATTCGCTACCAGATGTACCATGCGCTGGCGCTCCTGGCCGTCGCCTGGGTGATGGACCGCTGGGGCGGTGGTCTGGTGGCGGCGAGTGGATGGCTGTTTGTGGTGGGAACGGTGATTTTTTCCGGCAGCCTCTACCTCCTGGCCCTCACCGGCCAGCGGATGTTCGGTGCCGTCACCCCCCTCGGCGGGGTTGCCTTCCTGGCCGGGTGGCTGGTGCTGCTGATCGGCGTGCTGCGCGCTTCCTGAACGGCCCAGCAAAGCGAGACACTTGCGAGTGCGCCGTGTGCAGGTCGCCGTACCCAGGGGTATGGGGGCGGGCCTGGGTACTGCGCACGGCGACCTGGGCCCTCAAAACAAGCTCAACATGTAGCTGAACATTGCGAGGAGCGCTGCGATGAGGATCGCCGCGACGAAAATCGGGAACACGAACAGTCCCGAGAACAGGGTGCTGTCCTGCTTGAGGTGCATATAGAACATGGCCACCAGGGCGAACTTGGCGGCCGACAATACCAGTAGCACGGCAACGACCACCGGTGCCAGCACCGCGGCGAGTCCTGCCGGGGAGCCCCTGTCGACGATCTCGAAAGCCAGTACTTCGAGGGCGGTCAGGGTAAACAGGATGACCGCCACCAGGACATAGGCCTTCACCCCCGGATGGGCGTGTTCGTGAGCGAGCGCTGAGTCAGTCATCGACGATTCCCTACTTCATGAGGTAGACGACGGGGAAGATGACGATCCATACCACGTCGACGAAGTGCCAGTAGAGCGCCGCAAGCTCCAGATTGAGCGCTTTCTCGGGCGGTATCTTGCCCCGGAGCGAGAGAATCAGCAGGGTCCCCAGCCAGATGAGGCCCACCGTCACGTGGGCACCGTGGAAGCCGGTCAGGGTGTAGAACGTCGATCCAAACAGATTGGTGGTGTACCCCAGCCCCTTGTCCATGAAGTGGCTGAACTCGTAGACCTGCATGCCCACGAAGAACAGCCCGGCGACGACGGTGGCCGACAGCCAGCCGATCAGCATCTTGCGGTTGCCGCGTTGGGCTCCGGCTAGGGCCAGGACCACGAAGAACGAACTGAACAACAGCACCGCGGTGCCGAACGTCACCAGGGGAATTTCGAATATGTGTTCGAAATGTTCACCCGTGGGGGAGGTCCACTCTTCGTGGGGAAACGGGCCAACGACGCTCTTCCCCTTGTAGACCAGGTAGGTCCCGATCAGAGCGGAGAAGAACATCACCTCCGACCCGATGAAGGTCCAAATGGCCAGTTTCCGGTTGTCCAGTCCCGTCGTCGTGGGCGGGTGCAGGGCGTGTGCGGTATCGTGCGACAAGGTGTCGTCCCGGTCAGTCGTGGGTTACTAGGCGGGCTCGAAGGCCCACGAGAGAATGCCGTACGCCGTCATGGCAAAGCCGATGAGGACGACGGGGAGATTGATGGTGAGCGAAGCCGGAATGGGCCACGGGCTTCCCAGGAGGAAGCCGGTGAAGAACACCCCGATCCCCAGGGCCGTGATGAGTGGCTTGACCGATGGATTGGGGAGGTGAATACCCTCGCCGCTCACCCGCGGGGGTTCCGGCAGGGGGCGTCCCTGCGAGCGTTTCTGTTCCCACAGCGGATCGCGCGCGTGGACGGTCGGAATCTCGGCAAAGTTGAATTCCTGCGGCGGCGATGGGATCGACCATTCTAGGGTAGCGCCGTCCCACGGATCGGCCGGGGCGGCTACCCCCGCCCGCTTCGACAGCCAGATGTTCCAGATGAACACCAGGAAGGAGAAGCCCAGCAACATCGAGCCGGCCGTTTCGATGAGATTCCAGAACTCGAACCCGAGGCCCTCCGGATAGGTGTACACCCGGCGGGGCATCCCGTGGAGGCCGAGGAAATGCATGGGGAAGAAGGTGATGTTGAACCCGATGAACATGAGCCAGAACTGGATCTTGCCGATGCGCTCGTTCAGCATGAAGCCGAACATCTTGGGCATCCAGTAGTAGGCCCCCGCCAACAGCGCAAAGATGGAGCCGCCGAACAGCACGTAGTGGAAGTGGGCGACGACGAAGTAGGTATCGGTCTGCTGCAGATCCGCTGGGACCGCCGCGTGCATGATGCCGGAGAGCCCCCCAATGATGAACATGGCGATGAAGCCGAGGGCAAAGTACATCGGTGTCTTCATCTGGAGCGAACCACCCCAAATCGTGCCTATCCAATTGAAAATCTTCACCCCCGTGGGGATGGCGATGAGCAAGGTCAGGAGCCCAAACGACGCATCCGCGATCGGCCCCATCCCGGTGGCGAACATGTGGTGGCTCCACACACCAAAGCCGAGCACGGCGATGAACGCCCCCGAAAACACCATTGCGGCGTAGCCGAAGAGCGGCTTGCGGGAGAACACCGGGAGAATTTCCGACACGATGCCGAAGGGCGGGAGAATCAGGATGTACACTTCAGGATGGCCAAAAATCCAAAACAGGTGCTGCCACAGCATGGGGTCGCCGTTGGCGTCCGGCTGGAAGAAATTGGCGCCGAAATAGCGGTCGGCCATGAGAAAGATCAACGCCACCGTAATGATGGGGAACGCCAGCAGCAGCAGAACCTGGGTGATGAAGCTCATCCACACGAACATCGGCATCCGCAGCAGTCGCATGCCCGGGGCGCGCATGTTGATGATCGTCACGAAGAAGTTCACCGCGGCCGCCAGGGACGCGACGCCCAAGGCCATGAGGCCGATCACCCAGAAATCGGTGTTGAGGCCCGGGCTGTACTGCGTTTCCGTGAGATTGGCGTAGCCGAACCAACCCGCGTTGGGGGCGGCGTTGAACAGGAAGCTGACGTTCAGAACGATGGCCCCAACCAGGAACATCCAGAAACTGAACGAGTTGAGCCGAGGGAACACCACGTCCCGCGCTCCTATCTGGAGCGGGATCATGAAGTTGAAGAACATCGCCGACAGCGGCATCACCCCGAGGAAGATCATGGTGGTGCCGTGCATGGTGAACAACTGGTTGTAGACGTCCGGCGAGAGGAAGGTGTTGTCCGCCGAACCAAGCTGGATGCGGAGCAACAACGCCTCCAACCCACCAAACATGAAGAAGACAAAGGCCGATACGCCGTACATGATGCCGATCCGCTTGTGATCGACCGTCGTGATCCAGCTCCACACTCCCGTCTTGGAGTGCGCTGCTGGCGCGTCAGGCGCTGCGTGCTCGACTGCAGAAGTAGCCATGCCGTGTCCTATGTAGGCTGAGAGGAAACCAATTCCGTCTCGTCGTTTACTGGATGTCCGCCACCACGGGAGGAGAAGCCACGACCTGCTGGGCTCGCAGATACGCCACCAGGGCCGCCAATTCCGCCTCGGTGATCTCGCCGGCGATCACCATCAGACTGCCTTCCTTGTAGCCCTGCGGATCACTGATCCATCGGGCCATATTCTCATCGGTGTTCTCCAACATGCCGGCGGCGATCATCGTCCGGCTGCCGATATTGGCCAGGTTGGGGCCGATCTGACCAGGGGGAGGGGCGGCCGCGTTGAAGCTGTGGCAGCCGATACAGGCCTTGGTGAGAAACAACTGCTGCCCGGCCAGCGCCACACTGTCACCCTCGACCGAAACGGGCTCGGTTGCCGCCGACATCCCGGCCACCCAGCTATCGAACTCGGCGACCTCGACGGACACGACGCGGAATCCCATCCGCGCGTGCTGAATGCCGCAGAACTCGGCGCACTGGCCGGGGAACTCACCGGTTACCTCCGTATTGAACCACATCCGGGTCTCACGATTGGGGAAGACATCCCGCTTGGCGGCGAATTGCGGCACCCAGAAGCTGTGCACCACGTCGTCCGAGACCATCCGAAGATCCACCGTACGGTCTACCGGGACGTACATCTCGTTGGCCGTGGTAATGCCGTATTCCGGGTAGCGGAACTCCCACCACCACTGATGGCCGATGACCTCGACCACCATCGCATCGGCGGGCTCCTTGGCCGTTTCGAAGATGACCTTGATGGTGGGTATGGCTACCATCACCAGGATGACGGCCGGGATGACCGTCCACACCACCTCCAGCACCGAACTCCCATGAATCTGTTTTGGCTCGGGATCGTCCGGCTTGCCCCGGAACTTGATGATGGCCACGACCAGGGCCCCTTCGACCAGAACGAACACCAGAATGGCCCAACGCACCGTCGTCATGAAGACGTCGTCGACCATGCGGGCAAATTCGCCACGGGGGTCCAGGGTGGTCTGCGGGTAGTTCTCCGCACAGCCAGCCGCGACGAGCACCAGAAGCGTCAACAAGGGGCTCCACCAGAGCAATCGCCCGATGGCGATGGACCGGAAACGCATTGTGCGGTCTTCCTTAGAATCGGTACGAGAAATGCCGGATTTCGACAGAAGGGACGATATCCGCCCGGCGCCTTCTCGTCAAGGAAGAACGCCACTGAAACGCAGCTTCGGTCCTCGGGGGCACAACATGAGACTGAATTCGACAAGGGACGCCACGAACGTCGTCAGTCTTGCCTGAAGAAGCACGAGCCCGGACTCGGCATCCGGGCTCATGGCATCAAGCACAAAAGCAATAAGGGGTTAGCCCGCCATCAATCGCCCAGGGTCTCCCGGGCAAAATCTCGACGCAAGCTGGGGAAGCGGTAGTAGTAGTAGGTCCCCATGGTGATCAAGGCGAAGGTGTTGCCGACGAGAATACTCCACCACCTCGAGTCTGCCTCGGTGGGTCCGAGGAGAATGAAGCTGAATCCGACGAAGAACACCTCGAAGACGACGATCACAATCACCAGCGCGAAGCGCCAGATGTGATATCTGGTCGCCAGGCGCACGAGCTCGGTCAGTCCCAGGCCGAAGAGCGCGAAGGCGCCAAAGTGCAGGAACGTATAGGCAACGATGGCCCCGCCCTGGAGGTCCAACGTTGGCGGATGCCCGCGATAGAAGGCGACTTGTCCGAGGAGGTTCGGCGTGTACAGCGGGCGGCCTTCAATTACGATATCCAGGAACAGGAACCAGAGAGCAACCGCGGCCCCGCCGAGCAATCCGGCTACGACGCCTTCCCGGAACAGCGAGTGATGATGTTGAAGCATATGACCTCCTCCACCCAAGAGAGACGATCAACGGGACTAGGTGACAGTCGTCCGAGCCTTCTTGCGCTGGTACCACCACACGCTCAACACGATCCCGGCGCAGACGATCGGGGTGAAGACGAAAAGAGCCCCCACCCAGAACATCGCCGACGAAATCACGTCCGGATCGACGTTCATCGCCCGAGAAACCGGAGCAGGTGCTTCAGGTAGTAGCCGAAAGCTGCTGCCGCCAGGATGAAGAACGCCGCCATCGCCAGGGCCAGGCTTCCCCCTACCGTCTGGTAGTAGTGAAACGACCACCAGGCGAATCCCAGTGAGAACAGAATGAACGTGCCAATCAGAAATCGATGAAATACGATCATACGCCTGTATCCACCATCATGAGGGTCAACAGCACAGGGAGGTAGCCGATCGACCAAAGGAACAGCCGACGGGCTCTGGCGGTACTGGGCCAGATGGCGGTCGTCAGGGCAGCCCAGCCATATGCCAAGGTCAGGATCAGAGCACCCCAGAAGTACGCCCTACCTGCCAGGCCCATCATCGTGGGCAGGAGCGTGATGGGGATCAATGCCGCCGCGTAGACGGTAGCATGGGCAAAGGTCAGCCGTCCGGTCGGGTCCGATCCAGCCAGCATCCGAAGGCCGGCTTGGGCATAATCCTCACGATACAACCACGACAGGGCCAGGAAGTGGGGCATCTGCCACAGAAACAGGATCAAGAACAGCACCACGGCGGTGGCGTCGATCTGGCCGCGCGCGGCGGCCCAGCCGCCGGCGATGGGCAACGCCCCCGGGACGGCCCCGACCAGGGTGGCGACCGTGCTCCTTCGTTTGAGCGGCGTATAGAAGAAAACGTATGACACGAGCGTGAGCGCCGCGAGCGCTGCCGTGAGTCCATTGACCGCCACTGCCAAGAGGGCGATCCCCGTGACGCCGGCCAGCCCGGCCACCGTCGCCACCGGCCCCACCGCCATCCGGCCTGCAGGAAGGGGGCGGTTACGGGTTCGTCGCATCCGGGCGTCGACGTCCACTTCGGCCACCTGATTCAGGGCATTGGCGCCGGCGATCACTAGGGCCGTCCCGAGGATGAGCGGGAGGAGAACCTCCTGGGTACCCGGCTGTGCTCCGAGGACGAACCCCGCCACGACCGTGAACAGGGTCCACGCCGCGATCCGTGCCTTGATGAGCACCAGCACGTCTGCCAGATAGCCCCGGCGCAGCGCGATAGCTACCACCGGAACTCGGTGATCACCGCGAGGACCAATATGAACGCTAGTGGAATGGGGGCGACGGCCAGGATCCGCAAGGGTCGGCTCTCGAACCTGAGGTGCATGAAATAGAGCGCCACGAGAAGGGCCTTCCATATGGCCAAGCCGACGAGCACCAGGATGAGCGCGGTCTTCGACCAAGACAGGAAGGTGATCCCGACCTCCACTGCGGTCATCACCGCTAGAGCGAACCACACCATGACGTAATTCGGATGGTTGTGTGTGTCTTCCATTGCAGGCCTCACCCTCAGATCAGGTAGACGATGGTGAAGAGGATAATCCATACCAGATCCACGAAGTGCCAGTAGAGGCCAATCACTTCGACCCCTCGATAGTCCTGGGCCGTGTACTTGCCCCGGAACGCCTTCCAAGTGACGAACACCATGCAGATGACACCCACCGTCACATGAAAGCCGTGAAAGCCGGTCATCGTATAGAACGTCGACGGGAAGATCCCACCGCTCGGCACGAATCCGTGGTGGACCAACTGGGAGTACTCGTACGCCTGGACACCCACGAAGGACGCCCCCATGACCACCGTGACAATCAGCCACAGCCTGAGTCCTCGCTGGTCACCGGCGGCGATGGCGGCGAAGGCTTTGACCATGGACACGCTGCTGCATATAAGGAGAAACGTGTTGCCTGCCGTAATGGGGATGTTGAGGACTTCTCTGGGCCCTACCGCCGGCCAGGCGCCCGGGTTCCCCACTCGAAGAATGATGTACGAGCCGATCAGGGCGGTAAAGAACATTATCTCCGAGCCGAGGAACACCCATATGCCGAGTTTTTCGTTGTATACGCCGGCGCCGGTTTCGGTGTGCGGCATGGGCTTCATCACGTTGACGTCGCTCACGACGCACCTCCTTCAATGGATCCGCCGGATGGGGCCGCTGGCTGCCGTTCACGTTGCTGGTCCTGCATAAGGAAGTCCGCCTCCATCCCGGGAACGCTGAACTCGTAGGGAGCGGAATGGACCGTCGGTGCGGTCGCCCAGTTCCCGTGTGGTGGCGGTGAAGGGGTCGTCCATTCCAACCCGGTGTCGTCCCACGGGTTGTCGGGCGCCCGTTGGCCTTTGAACCAACTCACGATGAAGTTGATCACGAAGATGATTTGCACCGAGAAGAGGATGAATGCCGATACCGAAATCAGCACGTTGAGACCTGAGGTGCCGGCGAGAAAGTCGTAGCGGCCGGCGTCGTAGATCCGCCGCATATGCCCTTCCAAACCCAATTGGTGCATGGGGAAGAAGGTCAGGTTGTAGAAGATGAAGGTGAGCCAGAAGTGCACCTTCCCCCAGAACGGATTCATCATCCGGCCGAACATCTTGGGGTACCAGAAGGTGATCGCGCCGAAGATGGCGAACAAGCTGCCGCCGAAGAGTACGTAGTGAAGGTGGGCCACGATGAAATAGGTGTCGTGGATGTAGATGTCGACCGGGGTCGATGCCATGAACACACCGCTCAGGCCACCGATGATGAACATGGCGACGAAGGCGCAGGCGTTCAGCATGGGCACGGTGAACTTGACGGACCCCCCCCATATGGTGCCCAGCCAGTTGAACACCTTGATGGCGGACGGCACCGAGATCACCATGGTCGAGATCATGAACGTCATGCCCAGTGTCGGGTTCATCCCGCTCTGGAACATGTGGTGTCCCCAGACGATCCACCCCAGGAAGGCGATACCGATGAGAGCGAATACCATGGAGTGATAGCCGAAGATCGGCTTGCGGGAGCCGTTGGCGATGATGTCCGAGACGAATCCCATGGCCGGGAGGATCAGGATATAGACTTCAGGATGGCCAAAGAACCAGAAGAGATGCTGCCACAGAATCGGCAATCCGTCGCCGGGCAGGAAGAAGGTGGTTCCGAGGGTCTGGTCGAACAGCAACATGATCAGAGCGCCGGACAGAATCGGCATCGCCAGCAATACCAGGATCGCTGTGATGAACAGGGCCCAGATACTCAGTGGCATGCGGAACCATGTCATTCCCTGGGTCCGCATGTTGATGACCGTAGTGATGTAGTTGGTCGCACCCAGGATGGAGGACAGCCCCAGGACGATCAGACTGACGCACCAGAACTGTTGTCCCAGACTGACGCCCGTCCATTCGGGATCCGCACTCAGGGGCGCGTACGCGGTCCACCCTGCGGCAGCGTGTCCCCCTTCAACCCAGAACCCCGCCAACATGAGAAACCCGGCCGGCACGGCGAGCCAGAACGAGGCCATGTTGAGCCGCGGGAACGCCATGTCGGGCGCGCCGATCTTGAGCGGAATCAGGTAGTTGCCGAACACCCCCACTAGCAACGGCATGATGGCGAAGAACACCATGAATGTCCCGTGCATGGTCACCAGCGAGTTGTAGAACTCCGGCAGGACAATGCCATCCGATATCATCGTTTCCGGGAAGGCGCCCCCGCCCGGCATCGGCTGCCCAGGAAACCCTTGCTGCCAGCGGATGACCATGGCCAGCAGGCCCCCGAGGAGAAGGAACAGCAGGCTCATGAGCAAGAACTGAATGCCGATGATCTTGTGATCAGTCGAGAAAATGTACTTTCGGACGAACGATGGGTCGTGCCCGTGTGTTGCGTGCTCAACCGGTGCGGCTATCGATGCCATGGTATCCCCTACTTGAGAGCAACGGGTTGGCCCTGCTCATGCATCCACTGCTGATATTCCTCTGCCGTATGCACCGTCACCGAGGCCCGCATCCGGTAGTGCCCTATCCCGCACAATTCGGCGCAGGCCAACTCGTAGGACCCGGTCTCGGTCGCCTGGAACCAGAGCACCTGCGGCATGCCGGGCATCGCGTCCAGTTTCACGCGGAATGACGGTATGAAAAAGGAATGAATGACTTCTTCCGCTGTGAGGTGGACCGCAATGGGCGTGTCGACTGGAATGTGGAGTTGATTGCGGAGTTCGAAATCGTCGTCCGTTCCCAGCGCCCCGTCGCCACCCGGATAGGTGATCATCCACTCGAACTGCTGTCCGTGAACCCCGATGGGGTATGCGTTCTCGGGCACTGAGTCGCGACCCCTGATGTTGTTCCACACCCCCCCGCTGAGGACGCCGATCAGCACCACCGCGATGGTCGGGACGGCCGTCCAGATCACTTCCGCCTTGACGCTCCCATGGGTGTAGTGCGCCCGGCGGCCGGGTTTGGCCCTGTACTTGATCAGGAACACCACCAAGGCAACTTCGGTAACCACGAACGCGATGCCGGTGATGACCAGAATCATGTAGTAGAGGCTGTCGATCGGCGACACGAAGGTCGACGCCCCAGGAGGCATGATCCAATTCATGGAGGGGCCTCCTCAGGCCGCGGGCTCGAAGGTGAAATCCACGGCTCCGGTCCCGTCGTCAGCCACGGTGACCGACCCGGTCCGGGTGCCGAACACTTCATGCCACACCTCGACCTGGTACGTCCCGGCCGGCAGTCCCTCGATGGTGAAACTGCCGTCCTCCCCTGATACGGCGAAGTACGGGTGATCCATCACGCCGAGGAACGCGTGCATCCACCCGTGCACGTTACACTCCAGAGGAATCATGATCTCCGGCGTACGGAACGACCGGGTGGACTTCATCCCGGCTTGCGGCTGACTGATGTTGAATCCGCGGTTCTCGACGGGCACTGCCTTGATGTTGTGCATTAGCGGGTCGCTGTTGCGGATCTCGAGATCCTGGCCCACCATGACACCGAGGACACGCGGGATGTACAAGCATCCGTCCTGGTCGATGACGGACGGTGTCGAGGGCGCGGCGAACGAGGCACCCTCCGGCAAGCCGCTCGTCACGTAGACGAAGACGTTGGCCAACTTCCCGTCGGTCACGACCACGCGTGGATCGACTGGGCCATTGGTGTACTTGGCCTGGCAGTCCATCTCATCGCTCATGTCGATGGGCGGGTTGACTGGTGGGGTCCCGAGAAATTCCACCACGCCTGTGATCGACGCGGTCCCGAGCGGCGGCGGCGCGGGCGCGTCCGGCGCGTCTGCGGCCGACCCGGAGTCGCCACCGCCACAGGCCGCGGCCGCGGCCGCGAGAAACAATGTGCAAATGAACGGATACCTCATGACACCTCCGAATTGTGGCCCGCGACGTTGGCACGTCGCTGGGCGCTGAAGACGACCAAGAGACCGAGTCCCGCCGTCAACAGCCCGGCGACGATCGGTTGGATATACACCCGGGTGGGTGTGGGGACATCTAGATAGATAGCATACCAAGCACTCACCGCCACTCGGGACTCCCCTTCGCCCCAACTCCCGTCCGCCACCCGGAAAGCGATGGGCACCGGCACGCCAACAGGGAGCGATGGAGCCACGGACGGATCCGGTGCGATGAGTGGACGGTCCACCTGAAGTTGCCATTGGCCTTCGGCGAAGTGGGCGAGGTACCCGATACCTCCGGCGTCTCCCGCGGCATAGGTACCGAGCCCGGTGGCGGTGCCCACGCTCAGACCAGGCGGAGTGTTGTGCCACACGATTTGCGACACGGGACGCCGAGCATCACCGCCGAGGAAGTACGGCATGGCCACGTCATCGGTCAACTCGAGCGGCCACTGTATGACCAGTCGGTCGGGGCCTTGCGTCTCCGGCAGCGGGCCATCCACGTCGGTCAGGGTGCCCCGGAGCAGCTGATAGAACTCGTCCCAATCGGAATCCGGGCTCTCCGTTCGATCGTCCCATGCCAGCCTGAGTACCAGGCGCTCGCCGTCGTGCATTGCCTGCACCCATAGTCCGTCCACGCCCGGCACGAATTGGCGCGGACCCCGAATTATCTGGCCGACCAGTGGGATATAGGCGGGTTGAACCTGAGCCCACACTGTGTCCAACGGACCGGCCGGGAGCAGCGACGTGCGCCGCGCCCGGATCACATCACGTACCCTCGGTGGGTCTGCGGGTGACAGGCTCCGGACGTAGTGAGCCACCAACCACAACTGCTCGTCGGTGATGACGCCGGCCTCGATTGCATCGGTGTAGGACGGCATGGGAGTGCCATCGAGCCCGACCCTCATCCGCCGGTAGATATCTTCGACCGTTCCGCCGCCGTTGAAGTTCCAGTTCTCCGTCAGATCCGCGGCGAGGATGGGAAAATCCCAATCATCGGTGAGGTCCGGTGCCGACGGTCCGTCGCCGCGGCCACCCTCGCCATGACACTTGACACACTCGGTATCTTCCCGATACAGGCGGCGCCCCTCGGCCAGATCGTCGTCCGACGCGCCCGGATCCCTACCCCACTCTACCGGCGCTGGAGCGTCATCCTCGAAGAAACGCGAAAACGTCTTGATGTAGGCGATGACATCATCGCGCTCCCTCGCGCTCAGCCGGCCGCGCCAACCGGGCATGGTCGATCCCGGCATCCCTTCGTCGATCACCCGACGAAGGTCTTCGTCGCGCGGAAGTTGACCGCTGGCCGTGGTCCGGATCTGATACACGGCGCGGCGAAAGTCGCGCGGCCGGGGAAGCATGTAGGCCGCCGCTTCACCGTCTCCCGCTCCCGTGTCGCCATGGCAGCCGGCGCACCACTTGTCGTAGACCACCCTGCCCCGCTCCGCGTCCTGGGCGGTAAGGCGGTAAGGCGGTAAGGCGGTAAGTAACACCGCCATTGCTACCGCCATACCGCCATACCGCCATACCGCCCTATTCATCGCTCTCCTCCCACCGCCTCGGCTGCCAGCCGGACTGCTCGTACAGGAAGATTATGACCGCCCAGATCTCGTCCTCGGTCAGGAACTCGTCCCACGCGGGCATCGCCGAGTTCCAGGGAGTGCCTTCCCGCGGCAATCCTGGACCCCCTGTGGCGATGCGCCAAAAGACGAAGCTCTCGGTCAGCTGGGCGATGGTCCCGGGATCGTCGAACGCCAACGGCACCGGATTGAAGCCATGGGCAAAGTGTCCCTGACCGTCGAGCAGGTCGCCATGGCACGGTAGGCAATTCTGGTAGTAGATCCGGCGTCCCGCAGCATAGTGCTCCTCGATGGTACCCCGGTGCCGGAGCGGGTTTTCGAGACCGGTGATGTCGATGTTCCGGCCTTGAAAGGTGATCCGGGCCGGGGGTGCCGGGTGAATGGCCCGGAGCTGCGCCACCGCGCCGATGCTGGGCCGGGCCTGGGTATACGTCAGCCACCCCACCAGGATGGGTACCAGTACCAGCATGGTTCCACGGAGAGTCTTCCGGTTCGGGTCGATCAGAGTCCGATGGAGCGGCTCCTTGAATTCGGCCCAATGCTCCTCGTCGCGGCTCACGTAGATCAGCACGCCCACCGCCACCAACCCCATGTACTGAAACACGAGACTCTTGGGAACGGGAGCGCTCTCGATTCCGAATAGCGGCGGGAGGTAGGGGATGCCGTACACTACCAGGACATACGCCAGGACCATCAGCAACACCGCTTGGCCCAGCGAATGTCTAACGGCGATCCTCAACCGGCCCATCACTGGTTCTCCACCAGGAACATCACGATGATCTCAAGTTGCTGAGCGGACAATTGGGTCCCGAAGGTGGCCGGCATCACCCCGGCCATTTGCTCGTACCCGGATGACACGTCGGCATTGGGCTCCAGAATTGCCTTCCGAATGGCGGCCGCATCCAGGCGCTGCCCAATACCATCAAAGGAGGGACCGATCGGTCCGCCGGTGCCATCGAGGACGTGACAGCCGAGGCAGGCGTTGTCGTTGAGCAGTTGCCGCGGGTCCGATTCCTGGGAAAAGGTGGGTGGCTGCCCCCCTCCCGTGGCGGGTGTGGCCGGTGCGGACCCCTGGGCCGGGATGTCGTCCGCCGTCACCGTGACCTCGCCCCCCTGGGATTGGAGGAACGCGACCAGCGCCCAAATCTGTTCGACCGACAGCTGTCGCCTGGCGTCGGGCATGATCGGGCTGAACCCCGCCACGACGACGGCTTCCGGCTCGGTCAACGACTGATAGAGGTATGCCTTGCAGTCGAGCCCTCCGGGCCGTAGTCCGCACCGATTACCGATGGAGCCTTCACCGGCGTAATCCGCCAGCAGGCTCGGCGCCCGCGTCCCCAACCCATGACACGCCGTGCAGCCTCCAGCCCCCTCGAACAGTTCCTGTCCGGCACTCACCAGGGCGTCCGCGGTAAAGCCCGCACTCAAGTCGAGTTCGATCGGAACTTCGGATCGCAGTTGGGGGATGATGTGCGCTATCGAGGTGTAGAAGCCGATCACCAGCAGGCCCACGAACGCCACTTTCAAGTTGGTACGCCACATGGCTCAGCCGCCTCCCGCAGGTTGCGGCTCGGTCGCCGCCCGTTCGGCCAACCCGCCGAGCCAGAAGATCAAGGCCACCATGGCCAGAAAAATGACCACACAAACGCTGATCATATTGGCAGCATACCCCAGGGCGGGAGTCGCCGCGAATTCACTGGTGTCGCGCATGACCTCCCACACATGCCAATGCTGTCTGATACCGCTGCGGGCAAAGCCCATGAGCCCCATGAGCCAGGTAAAGGTGACGGCCAGCACGAAGAGGGCGTATTGGGATCGATCCGGCATCTTGCCCCACTCGATCTCCCCGCGTGACTCCGAGCCTCGCAGCATCATGACGTCGATCAGCGTCACGCCGATGATACACGCCAGCACGGCTGCCACCTGATACACACTGAAGCCGATGCGGATGATCGCCTCGACGAAGTAGCCATAAATACCGTAGAACAGAACCACCGCCGCCGACAGACCGAACATTCCTCCCTGGGCCAGCGTGCCCGCCTTGGCCCACGGCACGACGGGGCGCCGATTGGCCCGCCGGTACAGGAGGAACGACAGGAACGTCGTCAGAATCATGAAGTTGACCGCCGTGTTCTTGGCGCTCATGACACCGAGAATGCTCAAGAACGGATGATGTGAACCACCCATGGACGCGAATTCGTCCCGGCTGGCGATCAGGGTATTGGGGGTGGCCCAGACGATCCAGCTGATCACCAGCACCAGGAGCATCCATTTGGTATAGGGGCGGAACCGTTCCGCCCCGGGTATGCGCCCCATCCCCAACCACAGGTAGTAGTTGGCTGCCAGGAACAGCACACCGATGAGGATGGCCTGGAGGATCCACAACCAGCTCATGAACCCGCCCATCATGGTGATGCCCATTTGCTGGTTGTACTCGTAGATCTCCCGGCCCAGCCAGTATCCGGCGAACGGGAGGACGATGAAGGTCGAGATGGCGATGAAATTGCCGACGTAGCCCATCCAGTCGTAGTGAGCCCGTTCTTCGTCCGTCTTGGCCGCCAGAAACCGGTACCCGGCATAGCCGGCGACGATGGAGCCTCCGAAGACCGCGTTGGCGATCAGTCGGTGGATGTTGATGGGCATCCACGTGGCGTTCGCCAGCGCGGCCCACAGTTCCACCTGCTGCGGCAGCACCTCGGCCGTCACGCCTTCAGGCGGTGACATCATGTAGGTCAACCACCCGTTGGCAATCACCATCACCATGGTACCCCAGACGTTGAGCAACAGGCCCAACCCCCAATGGCCCCACTTGGCCCGCCCGACCCGCCAGCGATCCCAGCCGTAGTAGTACAGGTAGAGAGTGAAGGACTCTATGAAGAACAGCCCCGCGTAGACCCACATCGACATCCCGAAAATGGTCGTCATGTGGCCCCAGAACCGGGGATAGAGTGTGGTCAGGAAGAACAGCAGCAAGGTGCCCCACAACGCGGTCGCACTGTAGGCGAACACCAGCAGCCGGGTGAACTCCTTGGAGAGCTTGTCGTACTTCGAGTCCTTGGAGACGATGCCGATGAGTTCGGTGATGACCGCGAACATCGGCACGCCCAGCACGAAGGCGGCAAACATCAAGTGGACTTCCGCCGCAATCCACACCGCGCCCCGGCCACCGATCCAGGGAAAATGCCCATAGCCGGTTTCTTGGGCTGCTGCCTGCAGCAGGGGGAGAAGATCAGTCATCGCGCATGAAGAACGGCAGGCGTTTCGAGAAATCGATGGGGAGCGAACGGCGGACTTCCCCCATCAGGTCGGCCGTCACCTCCGCGTGACCATGCTCGCGGGCGTACGTTTCCATCCGCGTCGTCACCACGCCGCGAACGAAGGACGGCACTCGCTCGATGCGCTGCAACGCGTCCGCCGTCCACGGCATGGTCGGCTCGCTGGCAGTGCCGTAGGTTGCCTGCCGTATCGGGGTGATCACGGCCTCACGTCCGTTGGGCTGGTAGGAACACGACGGGTCGGCCGCAAGGTAGTCTCCGGTCGTGGCGAACGCACGGGCGCGGCATCCACCGCACATGGCGCGATAGCCGCAGTCACCGCATTTCCCACCCAGCGTCCCCTGCCGCATCTCCTGAAACAATGGCGCCGAGTTCCACAGATGGGCGAAACTGTCTTGGCGAAGGTTGCCTGCCGTCACCGGCATGTAGGGACACGCGGTCAAGCCACCGTCGGGCGTGATGCGACAGTACTGAACGCCGCAGGGACACCGAGTGGCGTATTGCAGGATGGGTGAATTCGGGGCCCGGCGATGCACCAGGCGCATGAAGGCGGGCGCGCACTTGGCGCGGACCATCATGCGGCCGAGGTACTCGATGTGGAGGTCGACAAGCTGGGCCAAGAGCACCTCGTGGTCATCCGCCGTCAGGGGCCGCATGCCGGCGCCACGGCCGGTGGTGACCAGAAAATAGGCGTTGAACGACACCGCCCCGCGCGCGGCCGCCCAGGCGACGAGCGATGACAGTTCGTCGCGGTTTCCCGCGGTGAGAGTGGTTTGGATGACGAAGTCGAGTTCTTGTTCCGCCAGTCGGTCGATCGCCGCCAGGGTCGCCTGGAGCGAGCCGTGGCCGTGGCGGAACCGGTCGTGGTAGGTGGGGTCGAGCGATTCGATGCTGACCGCCACGCCGGTAACCCCCGCGGCCTTGAGCGTCTCGATCCGTTCATGGGTGAGCAGGGTGCCGTTGGTTCCGACCACGACGGTCGCGCCGCGCGCGCTACAGTGTTCGGCGATGGTCTCCAGGTCGTCCCGCAGCAGTGGTTCACCGCCTGACAAGATGAACATGGGGGCCGGATTGACCGCCAGGATCTCGTCGGCAATGCGAAGGCACTCGGCCGTCGAGAGGTCGTTGTCAGTACTCTCAGCCGGGCCGGCGGCAATATAGCAGTGGGCGCACTCCAAGTTGCACCGGCGCGTCAGGTTCCA
>SMVY01000045.1 GCA_004357415.1 Gemmatimonadota bacterium | reverse complement strand
CACCAGGGGATTAACGACGTTGGTGCTATCGAGCCGACCGCCGAGGCCCACTTCGAGTACGGCTATTTCGACCCCGCGAGCGGCGAAGTCCGCCAGGGCCATGGCCGTGGTCGCTTCGAAGAATGTGGCCCCGTGAGCCAGGATCAGCGGTTCGAGGGTCGCCGTCCACATAGCCACGGCGCCCTCGCTCACCGGGACACCGTCGACCACGATCCGTTCCCGAAACGAACACAGGTGCGGCGAAGTGTACAACCCAACCTTCCAGCCCGCTTCCCGCAGCACCGCTGCTATGAGGGTCGAGACGCTTCCCTTGCCGTTGGTTCCGCCCACGTGGATCGTGGGATACACGGCGTCGGGGTGGCCCAGTGCTTCGAGCAGGATCCTGGTGGTATCCAAGCCGAATTTGATGGTGGTGGTTCGGGGAAAGAGAAAGGCGAGCGCGTCCTGGTAATTCATGCCCATAGGGAGCACGACATGGACCGGGAAAACTGTGGAAACGGAAAACCCCACCTGGAGGGGCGGGGTCGATGGCAGCGGGAGTCGGGCCCTATCACCCGGCCTCGTCGAGTTCGTCGTCGTAGGCCGACCCCACTCCAGTCATGTGGCGCAGCAACCTGGCGATGGTGTCGCGCAGCGATCCCCGGGGGACCACGTCGTCGATCTGGCCGTGCTCAAACAAGAATTCGGAGGTCTGGAATCCCTCGGGAAGGTCCTGGCCAATGGTCTGCTTGATGACGCGCGGACCGGCGAAGCCGATGACGGCACCCGGTTCGGCGATGATCACGTCGCCCTGCATGGCGTAGGACGCCGACACGCCGCCGGTGGTGGGGTCGGTCAGCACGCTGATGAAGGGAACGGCTGCAGCTTGCACCCGGGCGATCTGGGTCGAGGTCTTGGCCATCTGCATGAGGGAGAGAACGCCTTCCTGCATCCGGGCTCCGCCCGACGTCGATACGATGATGAGCGGGATACGCTTCTCCGCGGAGCGCCGTGCCAGACGGGCGATCTTTTCGCCGACGACCGACCCCATGGAGCCACCCATGAATGTGAAGTTCATGACGGCGAGATGGATCGGCATGCCTTCCAACCGGGCGGTTCCCGTCAGGACGGCGTCGCCGTCACCAGCCTTGGCGTACGCCTTCTCGAGGCGATCGAGGTAGTGTTCGAATGGCAGAGCATCCTTCGATCGGAGCTTGCCGTACAACTCGCGCCAAGTGCCCTCGTCGCTGAGGAGTTCGATGTACTCCCGGGCTTGGAACCGACGGTGGTGTCCACATTCGGGACACACTCGCAGCGCCCGTTCGAACCGTTCGCGAATATCCACGTGCCCGCAAACGTCACATTTTTCCCACGCATCGGGTGGAATCTCCAGCCGCTCGCGCTGAGAAGTCCGGGTCCTCCGCTCCTTTTTAAACCAGGCCATAATCGCCATAGTCACCGATTTGGGTTGGAGATCGGACACCTGCGGACCGAACGAGGCCCCCCTAATCTCACACTGGAGCGTCTCCTGCGCCAGAGTGGACATCGTAACCGATTGTCAGACATCGACATAACCAGCGAAACGACTGTCCCACGCGACCCGCAAAGCCAGCCCAATCCCAATGATACTCGTCAGAAAAAAGGACCCGCCGTACGAGAAGAACGGCAACGGGATCCCGGTAATCGGCATCAGGTTGACCGTCATGCCGACGTTCTCGAACACGTGGGTGAACAGCAGCCCCAGCACCCCGAACGCGACCAGGCTGGCGAAGGGGTCGATGGCCCGGCGGGCAATGCGCAACAACACGAGCAACAGCGCGAGAAACAGCATCAGGGCCACGAATACTCCCACGAACCCCAGTTCCTCGCCCACGATGGGAAAGATGAAGTCGGTGTGCTGCTCGGGTAGAAATGCCAGGCGCTTCTGCGGACCTTGCAAATACCCCTGCCCCAGCCACCCGCCGGAGCCGATGGCGACCTTGCTCTGAATCGAGTGGTACCCTGCGCCGGTGGGATCGGTTTCCGGGTTAAGGAAAATGAGCAAGCGGTTCTGTTGATAGGGGGCCAGCCGCTGCCAGACAGGGATCAGAATGGCACCCATGACGGCGTTGACAACGAAGACCACGATGCCTTCGAACACGTAAGGCCTGAGCACCAGCAGGAAAACGAGGAGGAAGATCATCCACAGGCCCCAGGCATTGGTCTGGAAGGCCAGCAGGAGGCTCACCACCGGAGAAACGAAGAGGAACAGCAGCGACAACCGGACACCCGACCAGAACAGCATGGCAAACAGGATCCCGATGAAGACGAGCGCGCTCCCCAGGTCTGGTTGCTGGAGCACCAGAAAAAACGGAACCCCGGCAATGAGCGACGGCACGATCAATTCACGGAGCGTCCCGGGCGGGTCGCGGAGCCCGGAGAGGTAGCGCGCCAGCATCAGGATGACCGCCAGTTTGGCGAGTTCCGCCGGTTGGCCGAGGTGCACCCCCGCCACCGACAACCAGCTTTTCGACCCCGCCGCAGTGCCGGCGCCCGTGCCGGTGGCGAGCACCAGGACCAGGAGAAACAGCGCGAATCCGTAGGCGCCGGGGGCCAGCCACTCGAGAATTCTCGGTGAAATGCGGAAGGCCACGATGGCCGCCACCGACCCGATTCCCAACCAAACCAGCTGCCGTTTCCACACACCATAGGCCGCACTGACCACATCGGTCTGTCCCGCCGAGTACAGTATCGCCAGGCCGAACGCGATCAAGGCGATGGTACTGACGATGAGCTGGCGGTCGAGCCCGCCACTACGGATCGGACGTGTCTTCACGGCAAGGGGAACGGGGCCACAAACGGGATTACGGGATAGGTCGAATCCGCCGGGGGAGACGGGTTGGGATCGACACTCGCCTGGGGATCGATTTGGACGGCACGGGGCGCGGAATCGGCCGGCATCAGGAACCGCCGTTGCTCCACCGCATCGGGGCCGAGGACATAGCGGCTGATGACGTCGGCCACGAAAGGCGCCACTCGTGATCCGTGTTCGGCAAACTCCATGATGGCGCCGACGATGATCTGCGGATCATCGGCCGGGGCAAAGCCGATGAACCAGCCGTGGTCTGCACCGTGGGAGTTCTGGGCCGTGCCGGTCTTGCCCGCGATGGCAAGATCGCTGCGTCGGCTCCTCACCGCGGTGCCGGTTTCAACTACCTCGACCATCGCCTTCCGGAGGGCTTCGAGTTGGCTGGGCGTCAACCCCAGGTCGTGCCTGGCGTCGCTGCGACGTTGCACCAGATAGGGAGCGTCTAGCCATCCATCACCGGCAAGCGCCTGGTAGAACTTTACCATGTTCATCAACGTCTGGGCGTTGTCGCCCTGGCCGATGGCCATGTTGAACTCGGCCCCTTGGGCGGTCCATCCCCGGGGGCCGTAAACCTGATCGAAATACGCCGTCGAGTAGGGGTAGATCGACCGGGCTTCACTCTGCAGATCCACGCCGCTCCGCTCACGGAATCCCATGGCCAAGCCATCTTCCAGGATCGCATTCAGCCCCAGGCGCGCGCCGAGCTGGTAGAAATACACGTCACAGCTTTCGCGGATGGCACCGGTCAGGTCGAGACGGCCGTGACCCTCCCGTTTCCAGCAACGGAAGAACCGGTTGCCCAAGCGGAGTCCGCCACGGCATGGCTGCGGCATGTAGCTCCCCGGCGTGACGATCCCGCGCTTCAGACCCATGGCCGCCACCGCCAACTTGAAAGGTGAGGCCGGCGGATATCGTGCCTGAATGGCCCGGTTGAAGAGTGGCTTCGACGGATCGCTGACCATCAGTCGCCACTCGCTTTCGGAGATGCCACCGATGAACAGGTTGGGATCGTAGGTCGGTGCAGAATACGAGGCCCGCACTTCGCCATCCGGCCCGAGCGCTACGAGCGCGCCCCGCCGGCCAGGATGGCGAACGCGCCACAGGCTGTCGATGAACACCTGGAGATCGATGTCGATGGTGGTGCGGAGCGGCTGGCCTCCCGTTGGCAGCAACGTCGGGGCCACGCCTGCTTCCCGCACCAGCCGTCCGATGGCGCTCACCTCGATGAACCGGACGCCGGGCAGGCCCCGCAGCACCGCATCGTACTCCTCCTCCAGGCCACCGCGCCCAACCATGGTCCCGAGACGAGCACCGGGGAAACGTCCGGTGGCCAAGTCGTCCTCGTTGACCTCGCCGACGTACCCGACCACATGCGCCAGCGCTGCGCCATGGGGGTAATGCCGTTTGGGCTCCGACTCGATGACCATTCCGGGAAGCAGCGCTCGATGCTCTTCCAGTTGCGAGATCATCTCGAACGAACCATCCGCCGTGAGCAGGGCCGGCAGGTGGCGGGCCCGGCGATACCGCTGCACCACCCGTTCGAGATGGAGGCTGTCCAAGTGGATGATGTCCTGCACCCGCGCCAGGACCGCCCGCAGAGAATCCTCGGACCGCGCCAGGAACTTGACCGCGAACCCGGGAACGTTCTCCGCGATGATCCGCCCGTCACGGTCGAGGATCGGTCCGCGGGGCGCCATCAGCGGTACCGACCGCACCCGGTTGTCCTCGGCACGCAGCTGGAAACGTTGGTACTGGATGACCTGCAAGCGGAAGAAGGTGCCGGCCAGCACGATGAACACCGCCACCAGCCCCCACTGCGCCATGGCGGCCCGCGATCGCAACCGGTAGGAGTGAAAGCCCTTCATGCCTCGAGCCGGATCGCGAGCCAATCCCGGAACATCACCAGAATCAGCACGCCGACGACCGCGGTCGTCAGACCCTGGAGCGGTGACCAGACGGCCAGCTGCCACAGAAGCACGCGGCCGCTGACCCCGCTCGCCAGCAGGACGATGAGGTCACGCAACCACACCCCACCCCAAATGAACCCGGCGTGGACCAGAAGGTTGTCGGCGAAGAACACCGACCGCCCCGACGCCGCGAGATACCCGACCACGGTGTTGGCCAAGGCGGCCGCGCCGAACCGGCTCGGGCCCAGTGAATCCATCATCAGGCCGGTGAAGAATCCGGCTACCGCCGCCGCCCCGGGACGGGCGCGAGTAGCGTAGATCAACAATCCGAGCATGATGAAATCGGGCGCGGCGCGCGAGTCCCACAGGCGCGGGCGCAGGTAGAACTGCAACAACAGGAGGAGCAGGAGAACGAAGGCCAGCTTGCCGCGGGAGCGCTGTGGCATCTGTCAGCGCTCCTCGTCAGGGAAGGCACCCTCAAGCGACCGCTCGGCGGGTCCGAGCAGGATCAGAGCGTGAGCCGCGTGAGCCGGGTTGGCGGCCGGGAGGACGAGGTAGGTTCGCTCCCAGCCCGTCAGCTCCCTGATAACGCTCACCACCCGGCCGATAGGAATGCCCTTGGGGTACACACCGCCGAGACCGGAGGTCAGCACCAGTGTCCCCGCAGGAATGGTATCGCGGTAGGGCACCCCGCGCAGTTCCAGCAGCGGCTCGGTCCCCCTAGCTGGTGCCGAGGGAGCCACGATGCCGAACACCCCAGCACCGTCGGTGTAGGCGCTGGCCCGAAACTCGGGGTGGGCCCAAGTCGTGGCCACGCTGGTTTGCCGGTCGACCGAGCTGATGACTCCCAGGAGCCCTTCAGGAGCGACGACAGGATGGAACAGAGCCACGCCATCCGCGTGGCCGGCGCTCAGGAGGAGGGTCAAGCCGTCCGTGGGTAACGCCTGGTGCAGCACTTCCGCCGGCACGAACTCCAGGGGCACCCGCTGTCCCAACCCCAGGAGCCGGCGCAGCTGGTCGTTCTCGTCCCGCAAGGCGGGGAGGCCCTGTGCCAGTAGAGCAATCGAATCGCGCTGTGCCTGGATCAGCACCAGCCGCGACCGGCTCGTCTTGCCTTCCACGGCCGTTTCCTGCATCCACACCAGGGGCACGAGCACGGAGTTGCGGATTGCGCTGGCAAGCCGCGCCGTGCGAGCAGGGGGAACGAACAACATACCGCTGGCCAGCAAGAGACACACGAGGAATACCACGGTGTCACTACGGGATCTGGCGCGGTCCGGCTGCTCAATCATCTACTTTTGGAGAACGCCCCGGAATTTTTCGAAGTCATCCAGGATCCGGCCCGTGCCCCGGACGACACAGGTGAGGGGGTCTTCGTCGATGTGGATCGGGAGCCCTGTTTCCTGAGACAACAACACGTCCAACCCTCTGATCAAAGCCCCCCCGCCCGTCATGACGATGCCGCGGTCGACGATGTCGCTCGCCAGTTCCGGCGGGGTGATCTCCAATGCGCGCCTAAAGGCATCAACGATCTGTTGAATCGGTTCCTGCACGGCCTCGCGGATCTCGCTGGCGTGGACCCGCACGGTCTTGGGAATACCCGACACCAGGTCACGCCCCTTGACATCAGTTTCCAGGTCGTCGGTAACTTGGGCGGCTGATCCGATCTTGATCTTGATGGCCTCGGCGGTCGGCTCGCCGATGAGGAGGTTGTAGTTCTTGCGCATGAACTGGACGATGGCCTGATCGAGCTCGTCACCACCGGTCCGGATTGACGTGTCGGAGACGATACCCGATAGCGCTATCACGGCGATTTCGGTGGTGCCGCCGCCAATGTCGATCACCATGTTGCCGGTTGGTGTCTCGACCGGGAGCCCGACACCGATAGCCGCCGCCATCGGCTCGGCCACCATCAGGACTTCCTTGGCCCCCGCCGTCTCGGCCGAATCGCGCACGGCCCGGCGTTCCACCTCGGTGATGCCCGAGGGAACGGCGATGATGACCTTGGGTTTTACCCGGAAAACGTGCTTGTCGATGATGGTCTTGAGAAAATAACGCAGCATCCGTTCGGTGACGTCGAAGTCGGCGATCACCCCGTCCTTGAGGGGACGCACGGCCACGATGCTGTCCGGTGTCCGGCCCAGCATCCGCTTGGCCTCGAGCCCGATGCCCAGGATGTTCCCGGAGGCCTTCTCGATGGCCACCACCGAGGGCTCATTGAGGACGATCCCCTCGCCCTTGACGTACACGAGGGTATTGGCCGTGCCGAGGTCGACGGCGATCTCGTTGGCCGGAAGCCAGGAACCGATATTGAAATTGAACAACCGCATGTTCTTTGATACCTTAGGGCTAGTGTGGTCGCCTAAGAGTAACGAGGGGTAGACGGTCGATACAAGGAGGCGCTAGCGGCCGGTACTGCCAAAGCCGCCATCTCCGCGGGCCGAGTCCGGCAGGGCCTCGACCTCGGCGAATTCAACCCTCTCCACCCGGGCAATGACCATTTGGGCGATCCGCATCCCCCGGGTCACCTCGAAGGGTTCCCGGCCCAGGTTGACCAGGGCGACCATGACCTCACCCCGATAGTCGCTGTCGATGGTGGCCGGCGTGTTGGGGAGCGTGATGCCGTGTTTCAGCGCCAGGCCCGAGCGGGGCCGGAGCTGGCATTCGTAGCCCTCCGGCACCGCGATCCGGTATCCCGTCTTGAACAGCCGCCGTTCCAGGAACGCGAGGGTGCCCCCTTCGGCCGAGGCGATGTCATATCCGGCCGATCCGGCCGTCGCCCGCTGGGGAATCGGGAGGCCCTCACCGTGGGGCAGCCGGGTGATCAGCACCTCGACGGTGTCCGTCCGCGCTGAGGTCACAGGACGGTGGCCACGTCGACGCAGGGCAGCCCGAATGCCTCGGCCACGGCGGGGTAGACGACCTTGCCGTCGACCACGTTGAGCCCCAGCCGCAGCGGTTGGTTGGCGCGGGCGGCCTCACGCCAGCCGTCTCGGGCCAGCAGCAGGGCGTAGGGGAGCGTAGCATTGGTCAACGCCAGCGTGGAGGTACGCGGCACGGCACCGGGCATGTTGGCGACACCGTAGTGTACGATGCCATCGACCTCGTAGGTCGGGTCGTCGTGCGTAGTGGCATGGATGGTTTCGACACAGCCACCCTGGTCGACGGCCACATCGACGATGACCGAGCCCTTTTTCATGACCGCCAGGTCGGCCCGCCGCACCAGATGGGGGGCCTTGGCCCCGGGCAGCAGTACGGCGCCGATCACCAGATCGGCCCGGCTGATGGCGTCGATGATGTTGTAGCGGTTGGAGTATAGCGTGTCGACGTTGGCCTCGAGCACGTCGTCGAGGTAACGCAATCGCTCGAGCGACAGGTCAAGAACAGTCACGTGGGCGCCCAATCCCGACGCCATCTTGGCGGCGTTGATCCCCACCGTACCCCCGCCGATAATGACCACCGAACCCGGAGCGACCCCCGGGACACCGCCGAGGAGGACGCCGCTCCCGCCGAACACTCGCTCGAGGTACTTGGCGCCCTCCTGGACCGCCATCCGTCCGGCGACCTCCGACATGGGCGTCAACAGGGGCAGTTCGCCCGAGGGGAGTTGTACCGTCTCATAGGCCACAGCCACGGCGCCGGAGTCGATCACCGCCAGAGTCAGCTCTTCGTCCGCCGCAAAGTGGAAGTAGGTGTAGATCACCTGGCCGGCGCGCATCCGGGGCCACTCTACGGCAATGGGCTCCTTGACCTTCACGATCATTTCGGCCTGGCGCCACACCTCGTCCGCCGTCTCGAGGATGGCGGCGCCGGCGCTGGTGTAAGCCTCGTCGCCAAAGCCGCTGCCGATGCCTGCCGCCTGCTCGACGACCACCGTGTGGCCCTGCGCGGTGAGCGCCTCTACCCCGGCCGGGACCACGGAGACACGATTCTCGTTCGATTTTATCTCTTTCGGTATGCCAATCAACATGATCCACTTACTCGCAGAAAAACGTGAATGGAATCAACGTCCTCAGGGCTGGGGACCGAGCACGACGATGGTCTGCCGTTCGGGCGCAAAGACGTCCCGACCGACAGCGGCAACATCCTCCCCGGTGACGCCCTCGATCAGGGCCAGGATGTCATCGAGGGGGCGGTAGTCTTCCCCGTGGAGCGCCGCGGTTGCCAAGCGGTTCATCCGGCTGGTGGTGCTCTCCAGCGACAACATCACCTGGCCCTTCAGCTGCTGTTTCACGTCCGCCAATTCTTCGGGGGGTAATCCCTCGGCCGCCAGCGTGGCGAATTCCTGGCGGATGGCGTCGAGTGCCTTCCGTGCGGACCCGGGCTGGGTCCCGACGTACACCCCAATGAACCCCGACGAACGGTACAGTTGCTGGAACGCGTAGATGGCGTAGGCCAGGCCCAAATCTTCGCGGATTCGCTGGAACAGGCGACTGGACATACCACCGCCGAAGGCGCACGTCAGCATCGACAGCGCGTAGCGGCGCGGGTCCGCGTAGGGGAACGCCTCGGAGCCGATGACGATGTGTGCCTGGGCGGTGTCGCGAGCTTCCTGGCGCTCGACACCCTGGACAGCAGGTGCGGTGCCCACGGGCGGCTTGCTTGCCCGGGCAGCGCTGCCGTTCAGCCATCCCTCGCGGTCCAACAGGTCCAGCAGTGCCTGGTGCTCGAGGTGCCCGGCCGCCGCGATGACACAGTTACCCGGGTAGTACCCCGCCCGATGGAGGTCCTGGAGATCCGTGGCCGAAAGGGCGTTGACCGTCTCGGTGGTCCCGAGGATGGGGTATCCATACGGGTGCTCGGGCCACAGCGTGGCCGCGTGCATCTCGAACACCATGTCGTCGGGCGTGTCCATGACGCCGGCGATCTCTTCCAACACCACATTCCGTTCGGTGGCCAGATCGGACTCCCGCAACAGCGGCCGGCGGACCAAGTCGGTGAGGATGTCGACGGCCACCGGGAGGTCGCTGTCGAGCACGTGCGCCTGATAGCTGGTGTGGTCGCGGCTGGTGTAGGCGTCGAGGCTGCCGCCCCGGATCTCCAGTGCCAGCGCCAACTCCTTGGCCGTGCGGCGTTCGGTGCCCTTGAACACCATGTGCTCCAGCATGTGGGACACACCCATCCGCCGCCGGTCTTCGTGCGCGCTGGCCGTCTGGACCCACACGCCTAAGCTCACTGACCGTACCCCCGGAATCGTTTCCGTGAGTACGGTCAGTCCATTCGGAGCCCGTGTGCGGTACAGACCGTCGTCGAGACGAACAGTGTCCAACGGCGGTTACTCCTTCGGGAGAAGGGCCTTTCGTGACAACTTCATCCGGCCACGGTCGTCCACTTCGAGCAGTTTCACCTGGACCATGTCGCCCTTCTTGACGACGTCCTCGGTCTTCTCGGTCCGGGCGTGCTGCAGCTCGCT
>SMVY01000044.1 GCA_004357415.1 Gemmatimonadota bacterium | reverse complement strand
GGCCCGCCACCCGCACGTCCTCGGCGTAGCCGTGCTCGCTCAGCTTCCGGCCCGCGGTGCTGGCCATGAGCGCCGCATACCAATCATCACCAAATTCCTCCGCCAAGTCGAGGCACCACCGGGTTTGATCCGACAGCCCGGCCCCACCGGCGCTCCCCACCACGTCTCTCCCGAAGCGACCAGCGCAGTAGGCGTCCTCCCGGGAGGGCTGGCCCACCATCCCGGCGCACACCACCACCACCCTGCCCCCGTCCTGCCGTACGGATCGTGCACGCTGGACCGCCGCCGAGAAGTTGACGGCCGCCAGCGGGTGCACCGAGGCGGCTTGTGCCACCGCCCTGAGCGCCCTGGTGCCGTTGGTGGTGGTCATGACCAGGAGCCGGCCGGCCACGGCGGCGGCGGTCATTTCGCCCGGGCTGTTCCCCAGGTCGAACCCGGGGACGGGATCGGCGCCCCGCTCGCCGGCCAGCATGGGTCGCTCGCCCTCCCCCTCCCCCTCCCCCTCGAACCGGGCGGCAACCTCCCGGGCTTCGTCGATACCGGTCACGGGGATGATCGCCTTGGCGCCATGGTGCAAGGCGGCACACATGGTGGTGGTGGCCCGCAGAATGTCGATCACGAAAACGCAGGCGCCGGCCACCTCGCCCGGGCGCAGTTCACCCGGCGTCAGGACCACCCGCAGGTTCATGCCGGCGGCTCGAACAACTCCGGTGTGCGTTCCAGGAAATTGGTGTCGACCTTACCGGCGACGAAGTCGGGGTGGTGGATCAGCCGGGCCAGGAAGGGAATGGTGGTCACCACGCCCTCGATGATGAAGCAGTCGAGTGCCTGGCCCATGCGCGCCAGCGCCTCGGCCCGATCGTTCCCGTGGACGATCACCTTGGCCAGCAGGGAATCGTAGTAGGGGGGCACTTGGTACCCGGCGTACACGTGGCTATCCACCCTGACGCCGGGCCCCCCCGGAGGATGATAGGCGGTGATCTTCCCCGGGCTCGGCTGGAAGTTCCGGTAGGGGTCCTCGGCGTTGATGCGGCACTCGATGGCGTGGCCCCGCAACAGGTTACCGTCGCCCCGGAAACTGACCTTCTCCCCCGCGGCCACCCGGATCTGATCCTTGACCAGATCGAACGACGTCACCATCTCGGTGACCGGGTGCTCCACCTGGATCCGGGTGTTCATCTCCATGAAATAGAACTGTCCGTCGTCGTCCAGAAGGAACTCGACGGTCCCCACGCCGACGTAGTCGATGGCGTCTGCCAGCCGCACCGCCGCCTGTCCCATACGGTTGCGAAGATCATCCGTCAACCCCGGGCTGGGCGCTTCTTCCACCAGCTTCTGGTGGCGCCGCTGCACCGAACACTCCCGCTCGCCCAAGTGTACGACCGTCCCCTGTTGGTCGCCGAGCACTTGTATCTCGACGTGGCGCGGCCGGGCCAGAAATTTCTCGAGGTACACGTCACCGTTGCCGAACGCGGCGAGCGCTTCGCTCTGGGCCAGGGTAAAGGCTTGGGCGAATTGTTCCGCATCCGTTGCGATGCGCATCCCCTTGCCGCCACCGCCGGCGGTGGCCTTGATGATGACCGGATAGCCGATCTCACCGGCGATCGCCTGCGCTTCTTCGAGGTCTTCGATGATCCCCGCCGATCCCGGCACGATGGGGACGTCGGCCTCCTGGGCTAGCCGTTTGGCGGTGGCCTTGTCGCCCATGCTGCGGATCTGGTCGCCGGTGGGACCAATGAAGGTGATGTTCGACGCCTTGCAGATGTCGGCGAACTCGGCGTTCTCGGCCAGGAATCCGTAGCCCGGATGAATGGCGTCCGCCCCGGTGATTTCGGCCGCGGCGATCAGGTTGGGGATGCACAGGTAGGAGTGGCGGCTCATCGGAGGCCCGATGGCCACGTCGTCGTCGGCAAAGCGGACGTGCAGCGATTCGCGATCGGCCTCGCTGTACACCGCCACTGTTTCCACGCCCAGTTCACGGCACGCGCGGATGACCCGCAGGGCGATCTCTCCGCGGTTGGCGATGAGAATCTTGCGGAACATTACTGCGTCAGGTCGATGTCGATGTCGGAGGTTTCGGTCTTGGCCGGCTCGCCGTGAATATCCGCGAATGTCCTGTCGGAGGCACTGTCGATTCCCGACGCACGCAAGGCGAACTCGCTCGGGTTGGAACTGAAGAACAGGGCGCTCTCGTAGGACACGATATCGTCCTTGTACCACTTCATCAGTGACTGATCGAACGATTGCATCCCGTAGGACACCGTGCCCTCGGAGATCAAGTCCGGAATGTTGAGCGATTTTTCGAGGTCGCGGATGTTGTCGGCCACCGCCGCGGTGTTGATCAGCACCTCCGCCGCCGGCACCCGTCCCTTGCCGTCCTTGCGGGGCACCAGTCGCAGGCACACCACGGCCGACAGGGCGGTCGACAGCAACGAACGCACTTCCTGGTGCTGGTGCGGCGGGTAGAAGGAGATCACCCGGTTGATCGTCTGCGTGGCGTCCGTGGTGTGCAGCGTGGAGAACACCAGGTGCCCGGTATCGGCCGCCTTGAGCGCCGTGTCGAGGGTCTCGATGTCTCGAATCTCGCCGATGAGAATCACGTCGGGGTCTTGGCGCAGCACGTGCCTCAGGGCTGACCCGAAGCTCAGCGTGTCGCTGCCGACCTCACGTTGCGAAATGTTGGCCTTGACGTCGCGGTGCAGAAACTCGATCGGGTCCTCGATGGTGATCACGTTGACCCGCCGGTGGAGGTTGACGTGATTGATCATCGCCGACAGGCACGTCGATTTCCCGGACCCGGTGATGCCGGTCACCAGCACCAGTCCGCGCGGGCGCAGCGCGATTTCCTCCAGCACCCCCGGCAGCCCCAACTCCTTGATCGTCTTGACCTCGTAGGGGATGGCCCGGAAGGCGAAGGCCAGCGTGCCACGCTGCTGGTAGATGTTGGTGCGGAACCGGCCAACTCCCGGAACCCCGATGGCGAAATCCGCTTCCTTCTTCTCGGAAAACTCCTTGACCTGGCGCGGCGTCATGATCTGCTCCGCCAGCAACTTCAAGTCTTCCGGCCTGAGCGGGGCCATGCTCATGTTGTCCAGCACGCCGTTGACACGGATGGTCGGCGCCCGACCGACCTTGAGCAGCAAGTCCGATCCGTTCCGCTGCACCATCTCCACGATGGCCTGCTTGAAATTGAAGGGACGAGCGTCCTTGGTACCGGAGTCAGCCATTGGGATCCACCCGGAAGAGGACCTGGCCGTACTCGACCGGCTGGCCGTCCTCGACGCACACTTCCTTCACCACGCCCGCTATCTCGGATTCGATCTCGTTCATGATCTTCATTGCCTCGACGATGCACACGGTGGCCCCCGGAGACACCCGGCCACCGACACGGGCATACGGTTCTGCCCCGGCCTCGGGCGCCTGGTAGAACGTCCCCACCATCGGTGACTTGATTTCCTTGAGATGGGGCGCCACGACCGGCGCCTCGGGCGGTGGAGCGGGGGCTGGGGCTGGAACAGCCGCAGGGTCTTGGTACACCGGCGCCGTGGCGGCCGGACCGGCGGCATTGTTGGTGCGGGTGATGACCACCCGCGACCCGAACCACCCTTTCACCTCGATCGAACCGATCTCCGGGGACTGGCGCAGAAGCTCGGCCAGCTTCTTCACGTCACGGAATTCGATCGACTTGATACCCGGGAGTTGCTGAAGCAATCCCGCCAGTTCCTGCATCTCTTGAGCGTTCATACGCGGGTCAGGTATTTGTCCTCTCGTCGGTCGACGCGAATGACTTGCCCTTCTTCGAGAAACAACGGCACCTGGACGGTGGCTCCGGTTTCCAACGTCGCGGGCTTGGTCCCGCCCGTCGCCGTGTCGCCCCGGACGCCGGGATCCGTCGTGGTGATCTTCAACTCCACGAAATTGGGCAGGTCGACCAGCAACACCGTCTCGTTGTGTACCAGGCCCTCGCACTCCATCCCTTCCTTAAGATACTTCAGCTGCTGTTGGCCGATCACGTCGTCGGTGATCATCACGTCGTCGAACGTCTGCATGTCCATGAAATGATAGAAATGCCCATCGGCGTACGAAAACTGGATCGATCGCCGCTCCAGACGAACATCGTTGACCCGCTCACCTGCGTTCCACGTCCGATCGATGACCGCGCCGGTCTTCACGTTCTTCAACTTGGTGCGCACGAAAGCCCCACCCTTGCCGGGCTTCACGTGCTGAAAGTATGTCATCTGAAACAGCTGGCCGTCGATATCCAGCACCATGCCGTTTCGAAAATTCGCCGTAGTCGCCACACGATCTCCTACCCGAGCGTCATGAGTTCTGAGGGCTCCCCCTCCCCCGACAACCGCTCGGCGGCGCCGGAGCCTACGTGAACGTCGTCCTCGATCCGCACACCACCCCAACCCGGAAGATAGACCCCGGGTTCGACGGTGACCACCGCCCCGATGGGAAGTACCCCATCCTCTCGCGGGCCAAGGCGGGGCCCTTCGTGGACCTCGAGTCCCAGCCCGTGCCCCAGCGAATGCCCGAAAGCGTCCCCGAAGCCCCGGGCGGCGATCAGCTCACGCGCCAACGCATCAACGTCCCGGCCCGTCTTCCCCGCCGAGAGGCCCTCGATGGCCCTCGCTTGCGCCGATCGCACCAAATCGTAGATGGCGCGCTGCCGGTCGTCCGCCGCCGCTCCCACCACGAAGGTCCGGGTCACATCGGCGCAGTAGCCGTCGACTTGGGCCCCAAAATCCACCAGCAGGAGGTCCCCACGCTCGATCGTCCGGTCGCTGGTCCCGGCGTGGGGCAGCGCCGAGCGAGCGCCGGAGGCCACGATGGTGGGAAACGGATGCCACTCGCTGCCGCGCCGCCTGAGCTCGGACTCGAGCCGACCGGCAATCTCCCGCTCCCCGTCGCCCACCGCCACCGAAGGCAGCACCGCAGCCAGCGCCTCCAGCGCCAGGCCGGCGGCCTCACGGATGGCCGCCACTTCCTCCGGATCCTTGGTGGCCCGGAGCCGTTCGACCACATCGTGCGTGGGCACCAACCGGGTCGACATCCCCTCGCCGAGCTGTTGGGCCGCCCGAACCGACAGCACGGCCGATTCGAAACCCAGGGTCTGATACCCGTC
>SMVY01000002.1 GCA_004357415.1 Gemmatimonadota bacterium | reverse complement strand
GGTCGAGGTCGACGGCCCCGACGTCACCTTCCGGGTCACCGTCAGTGCCGGCACCTATATCCGGGCGCTGGCGCGCGACGCCGGACGCCGACTGGGCACCGGCGCCCACTTGACGGCGCTTCGGCGGGAGGCGATCGGCCCGCTGCGGGTGGAGGACGCCGTCGCCATGGAGGACGTCCAGCCCGGTATGGTCCTGAGGCCGCTCGTCGAGGTCATGGGCCACCTGCCCAGCGCGGCGGTCGATGACGAGGAGTTGCGCGACATCGAACACGGACGGGCCATTCGAGCCGCCGCCGGGCTGGCCGGCACCACCGTCCTGCGCCACGGGAACGACCTGGTGGCGGTGGCCGAGGCGGACGAAGGTTGGCTGCGCCCGAAAGTCGTGCTGGTGGGCCGGTGAGCGACGTGCTGCCGCCGCTCCCCAAGGGGACGGTCGTGACGGTGGGGACCTTCGACGGTGTCCACCTGGGACATCGGGCCGTGTTGAATGAGATCGTCAAGCGGGCGCGCGCCAGCGGTCGCCGCAGCGTGCTGGTCACCTTCGAGCCACACCCGCTCCAAGTGGTCAATCCGGCCGCCGCACCGCCGCTGCTGACCACCGGGCGCGAACGGCGCGAGATCCTGGCGCAGACGGAACTGGACTACGCCATCTTTCTCAAGTTCGATCGGGCGATGGCCGCGATGAGTCCCGAGACGTTCGTGCGGCAGATCCTGCGCCAACGGTACCACATGGAAGAGCTGGTGATCGGATACGACCACGGGTTCGGTCGGGGGCGAAGTGGGGGAGTCGATACCGTCAAGCGGTTGGGGAAATCCGACGGATTCGTGGTCGACGTAGTCGACGCCGTAGGTGACCACGGGTTCCCGGTGTCGAGCACCCACATCCGCCGGGCCATCGCCGGGGGCGATCTGGCAACCGCCGAGCGGTTGTTGGGGCGGCCGTATCAGGTGAGTGCCCGGGTAACGAGAGGTGAGGGACGCGGCCGCACCTTAGGCATCCCGACCGCCAACCTCGACGCCGTGCCGCCGGAGAAGTTGCTGCCACCCGACGGCGTCTACGCGGTGTGGGTGGAATGGGCCGGAGGGCGGGTCGGCGCCATGATGAACCAGGGCGGCAAACCGACGTTCGGCGAATGTGGCAGGTCGCTCGAGGTGCACCTCTTCGGGTTCGAGGGCGACCTCTACGGCCAGTGGTTGCGGGTGGAGTGGGTGCAGCGGCTACGGGACGTGAAGAAGTTCCGGTCGGTCGAGGAGTTGACTCGGCAGTTGCACCAAGACCGGACTGCGGCTCTGGACGTGCTGCGGGCGAGTTGAGACAACGACCAGCGTTTTACGCGTAACCTTTGGGTGAAGATGTTTACCACGATTCGAAGTCGGATAATCCTCATCGCCGTTCTGGTCCTGGTGAGCGTGTACAATCTCCTGCCACGCGAAGTGACCATTCGGGTGCGGACCGAAACCGGCGCCATGAAAGACACGACGGTCACGATCTTCCCCCCCAACAAGGGACTCGATCTCAAGGGCGGCATGCACCTCGGACTGGAGCTCGACGAATCGGAGCGCGTGTCCACCGATCCGGCACGGGACATCGATCTGGCTCTGACGATTCTGCGGAAACGCATCGACGAGTTCGGCGTGGCGGAGCCGTTGATCCAGAAAGTAGGTAACAACCGGATCGTCGTCGAGCTGGCCGGTATCGACGACCCCAATCGCGCCAAGGCGATCGTGCAACAGGCCGCCTTCCTCGAGTTCAAGATCACCGACGAGACCGGGGCGCTCGAGAACGTCCTCCCGGCCATGGACCGGGTCATTCGGCGCCTGGGGCTCGACATCGGGGGCACCAGCCCCGGCGTGCAGCAGCCGTCGGCGGTCGAGCTCCTCCTCGGGGGCGGAGGCACCGACTCCGCCGCGGCCGACTCCGCGTCCACCCCCCAGGATACCACGGGGCAGGACACCATCAGGGTGGCCGACAACCTGTTGGTCGGAGGCACGCTGGCGCGCCTGATTTCGACCACCGGGTTCGTTCCCGGCGAGTACCTCGTGCCCGAAACCGCCTACCTGCGGGTCGACAGTCTCCTGCGCATTCCCGACGTGCGCCGCCTGTTGCCGCGGGATCTGGAGTTCCGGTGGAATTTCGAGCCGACCGATGTGGGCTCGCAAAGGTACCGGTTCCTCTACGTGCTGCAAAAGGACGCCATCATGAACGGGGAGCACCTGGTCGACGCCCAGGCCGGCCTCGACCAGGTGACCAACGGGCCGATCGTGACGTTCGAGTTGGACCGTACCGGCGGGCGCCGCTTCGGGCGGTTGACCCAGGCGCATGTGGGTGACTACATGGCCATCCTGCTGGACAACCGGGTGCAGGGCCAACCGCCGGTCATCCAGAGCCGCATCGACCGGCGGGGACAAATCACCCTCGATGGGCGGTCGATCACCGAAGCCCGCGACCTGGCCCTGACGCTGAAGGCGGGCGCGCTCCCCATTCCGCTGAAGATCGTGGAAGAGATCCAGGTGGGAGCCAGTCTGGGCGAAGACTCCAAGCGGGCGGGCATGACCGCCGGCCTCGTGGGCATGCTGCTCGTCGTGATCATCATGATCTCCTATTATCACATGGCCGGAGCGGTGGCCGTTCTGGCTCTCGGGTTCTACCTCCTCTTCACCATGGGCGGGCTCGCCGCCATCAATGCCACGCTGACCCTCCCGGGACTCGCCGGGCTGGTGCTGTCGATCGGGATCGCCGTGGACGCCAACGTGCTCATCTTCGAACGCATTCGGGAGGAGTTGGCACTGGGCAAGACGGTGCGCCTGGCCATAGACGAGGGCTTCGCCCACGCCATGAGCGCCATCGTGGACTCCAACATCAGCACCATTCTCACGGCGATGTTCTTGTTCCAGTTCGGGACCGGACCGGTCAAGGGGTTTGCCGTGACTCTGATCATGGGTATCCTCGCCTCGATGGTGACCGCCATCTTCGTTACCCGGACCTTCTTCATGATCTGGATCGACCGGAAGCCTGCCATGACCACCCTGAGCATCTGACCATGAGACTGTTTTCCAATACCCACATCGACTTCCTCGGATATAGGCGTCTGGCCTACTGGATCAGCGCGGCCATTATCATTCCGGGTCTGATGCTGATCCCCGTGTTCGGGATCAACTACAGCGTCGAATTCACCGGCGGTACCCAGGTGCACATCCGGACGGCGGAGCCGGGTGACGTGGCGCGCATGCGCCAGGCCCTGAGCGACAACGGGGTGACCGGCGCCGAGATCATTCAGTTCGGCAGCGACACCGAGTTCATCATCCGGGCGCGGGTCGCGGTGGAAGGGGCCGACGCCGACAACACGCAGGCTACGGTCGCTGCGGTGAGCGCCGCGCTGGATGCCGTGATTGGCGCCGACCAGTGGGAAGTGCTCGAAGCAGCAGCCGTCAGTCCCAAGGTCGGCGGGGAGCTGCGGCAGAAGGCGTTCTTCGCCATCCTCCTCTCGTTCGTCGCGGTGCTGTTCTACTTGTGGTATCGCTTCGAGTGGCGCTTCGGCGCCGCGGCCGTGGCCGCGACCGTGCACGACATTCTCGCCACCGTGGCATTCATCGCCGTCTTCCGGATCGAGGTGAGCCTGTTCGTGGTAGGAGCGCTCCTCTCGGTGGTCGGCTATTCGCTCAACGACACCATCGTCATCTTCGACCGGGTCAGGGAAAACCTCCGCCGCTCCAAGCGGGAAGACTTTGTGGGGATCCTCAACGACTCCATCAACCAGACCCTCCCCCGGACCGCCCTGACCAGCGGCACGTCGTTCGCCGTGTTGCTCGCGCTGGCCACGCTCGGTGGGGAAGTGGTGCGGCCCTTCGCCCTGGTCATGCTGTTTGGCGTCGCGGTCGGCACTTATTCCTCTATCTTCATCGCCTCGCCCGTGTTGCTCGCTATCGAGCGACGCTGGCCCGGCGCCCAGGTGAGGGGCGTCAAGTCCCCGGTGCCGGGAACCTCCAGCAAGCGGAAACGGCCGCAGACAGTCAGCTAACCCATCGTGCTGGTCGACTCGCACTGCCACCTCGGCGACCGCGCCTTTGCGGACGACCGGGCCGAGGTTGTCAGCCGCGCCTGGGACGCCGGCGTGTCCCGCCTCGTCATCATAGGGGAAACGCGAGCGGCTACCGAACTTGGCCGGACCATGGCCCGGGAGGATGCCCGCATCGGGTTCACCGCCGGCGTTCACCCCCATGACGCCCGAGAGTGGTCGGACGATACCGCCGACTGGCTGCGGTCGCTGGCGCCCGATCCCGGGATGGTGGCGCTCGGCGAAATTGGCCTCGACTACCACTACGACCACTCGCCCCGCGCGGCCCAGCAACAGGCATTCGAAAGACAACTGTCCCTGGCCCTCGAGTTGGGGCTCCCGGTCGTGATCCACGCTCGCGAGGCCGACGACGACATCGCCGCCATCCTCCGCAATCATCCGGCGGTGCCGGCCGTCATGCACTCCTTCAGTAGCGGCTTGGGGTTGTGGCGCACCGCGCTGGATCTGGGACACTGCATCTCGTTCAGCGGGATGGTGACGTTCAAGAACTGGACCCTCGACGAAGCCGTCCGCGCCACACCGGACGATCGCCTGTTGCTGGAGACCGACGCCCCCTACCTGGCGCCCGTCCCCCGGCGGGGCAAGCGCAACGAACCCGCCTTCGTTCGCCACGTGGTGGAGCGAGTGGCCGACATTCGCCGGCAGCCGGTCGACCAAGTCATCGAGCACACCGGCGCCAACGCGGCCCGCCTGTTCGGCTGGGAGGCAACACCCGGCAACGCATAGGCCCCTCGACCATTCTCCAACTACTCCCGGCATTCATTATTCAATATTCATTATTCAATATTCAATATTCAATCTGTTCTTATTACCCTTAGCGGACTCTCGAACCAGCCATTTCAGGAGCACACCTTGTCATCCGTACCCTCCGACATCGCCATTGCCCAGGCCGCCACCCTCAGACCCATCGCCGATGTGGCAGCCGACCTGGGGTTGGGCCCAGAGGATATCATCCAGTACGGCCACACCAAGGCCAAGATCCTCCCGCGGGCCATCGAAGGCCGTCAGAAAAAGGGCCGCCTGGTCCTGGTGACCGGTATTAGTCCCACCGCGGCCGGGGAAGGGAAGTCGACCTGCGTGGTCGGCGTGGGCCAAGCCCTCCGCAAGATGGGTAAGGATGTTCTGGTGGCGTTGCGAGAGCCGTCTTTGGGACCGGTGTTCGGCATCAAGGGCGGAGCGGCCGGCGGTGGCTACTCCCAGGTGGTTCCCATGGAGGAGATCAACCTCCACTTCACCGGTGACTTCCACGCCATCACCTCGGCCCACAACCTCCTCTCGGCCATGCTCGACAGCCACATCCATCATGGCAACGCGCTCGGCCTGGACCAACGGCGCATCAGCTGGCCGCGAACCATGGACATGAACGACCGGGCCCTGCGCCACGTAGTTCTCGGCTTGGGCGGGATCAGTGGCGGGCCCCCCCGGGAAGACCATTTCGTGATCGTGCCGGGGAGCGAGGTCATGGCCATCCTCTGTCTGGCCACGGGACCGGCCGACCTCGAACGGCGCCTGGGACGGATCGTCGTGGGCCTGACCCGCGACAAGCAGCCGATTACCGCCGCCGACCTGCAGGCCGACGGGGCCATGGCGCTCCTCCTCAAGGATGCCTTGCTGCCCAATCTGGTCCAGACGCTGGAGGGGGGGCCGGCACTGATCCATGGTGGGCCGTTTGCCAACATCGCCCACGGGTGCAACTCGATCATGGCCACCGAACTGGGTCTGTCACTAGCCGATATCGTGCTGACCGAGGCCGGCTTTGGTGCGGACCTCGGAGCCGAAAAATTCTTCGACATCAAGTGCCGCGCGGGAGGACTCAAGCCCGAGGCCGCCATCCTCACCGCCACCGTGCGGGCCCTCAAGATGAACGGAGGAGTCGCCAAGACGGATTTGCTCACCGAAAACATGGAGGCGCTGCGCAAGGGGTTGGCTAACCTCGAAGTCCACGTCCGCAACGTGCAGAAATTCGGCGTGCCGGTGATCGTGTCGCTCAACCGGTTCCTGTCAGACACCGAGGAAGAGCTCGCCACGGTTCTCGAGTTTGCCAAGGGGCTCGGCGTGCGCGCGGCCCTCGGGGACTTTTGGGCCAAGGGCGGAGAGGGAGGCATGGCTGTGGCGCAGGAACTTCTCGATCAGCTGGACGAAGGCAAGGCGGACTTCAAGCCGCTGTATGACGAAACGCTGCCCATCACGGAGAAGATCGAGATCATCGCCCGGGACATCTACGGTGCGGACGGCGTCGACTTTCAAAAGAAGGCCCTGACACGGATCGCCGTGTGCGAGTCGATCGGCATGGGTAAGACACCGGTGTGCATCGCCAAGACCCAATACTCGCTGACCGACGATCCGGCCAAACTCGGGCGGCCGTCCGGCTTCCGCATCACCATTCGGGACGTCTATCCTTCGGCCGGTGCCGGCTTCGTGGTCGCCCTCGCCGGCGACATCATGACCATGCCGGGGTTGGGCAAGACGCCGGCGGCCCAGAGGATGCGCCTCCACGAGGACGGAACCATCGAAGGACTCTTCTGACCGGGATGACCGACATGGACTTCGTTACTACCGACCAGGCACCCGCCGCCATCGGCCCGTACAGTCAGGCGACCATCGTAGGAGACCTGGTGTTCACCGCGGGGCAGGTGGCACTCGACCCCGCCACCGGGACGGTGATCGAAGGCGGCATCGAGGCCCAGACGGCACGCGTGCTGGAGAACCTGGCCGCGGTACTTGCCGCCGCCGGATCCTCGCTGTCCCAGGTGGTCAAGACCACCGTGTTCCTGACCGACATGGCGGATTTTCCGGCGATGAACCAGGTTTATGCCCAGGCGTTTGGCGATCACAAACCGGCCCGCGCCACGGTGGCCGTCGCCGGGCTGCCTTTGGGGGTGCGCGTCGAAATCGAAGCCGTGGCGACACGCTAGCAATCCGGAGGGGGCGGATCGGGCCTGGTGGCTCGGCCGGTCTTCAAAACCGTGACAGAGAAGCCATCGGCATGCTCTGGTGGGTTCGATTCCCACACGCTCCCGCCATCCGGCTCGGTCGGGCGTCCATGAACACCCTCCTCGTCATCAACCCCGCTGCCGGGCACGGGCGTGGTGGCCGTCTCGCCTCTCAGGCGATCGCGGACCTCGGCCGTTTGTGGCCCCAAGCCGAGGTCATCCGGACCACCGAGCCGGGGAGCGCCACCACGATCGCCCGGGAGGGGGCCGAGGCCGGCCTGGACACCATCCTGGTCCTCGGGGGCGACGGCACCATGCACGAGGTGGCCAACGGTATTCTTCAAGCCGGGGTGCCCGCTCCACCAGCGATCGCAGCTCTCCCCGTGGGTACCGGCAACGACTTCGCCCGAATGACGGGAACCCAGGGCATGAGGGTAGGGCGGGCTCTCGAAGCGCTGGCGCCGCGGCGCAAGAGGTACATCGACGTGGGGCGTGCCTGGGACGAGTACTTCATCAACAGCCTGGGGGTGGCCCTGGCCGGCGAGGTCGCCTACCGGGTCAACCGGATGAAGCGTTTGGGGGGGCTGCCCGCCTATCTTGTCGCTGTGTTGCAAACCATGGGGAGCTACACGCCGATGCACTTGACGGTCGTCAGCGACGACGGGGAAGTTCTTTCGGAGGATTGCCTCGCGTTGGAGGTCGGCAACGGATCGACCTCGGGCGGAGGGTTCCGCCTCACACCCGACGCCCGCCCCGACGACGGCATGCTCGATTTCTGTTTCATCCGGCCCCTGGGGAAAGTCGGCCTCCTGACCAAGCTTCCCCGTGCCATCAGCGGCCGCCACGTGGGGCTCCCCCAGGTCACCATGGGGCGCTCGTCCCGGATCACCATCCGGTCCAAGGACCGGCCGCTCAAGGCCCACTTCGACGGCGAGTACCGTTGTCCCGGCTCCAGGGAAATCACCATCGCCACGCTGCCGGGAGCTCTCCCCGTTCTGGTGACGGAACGATCCATCCTGGCGGGGCCGGCATGAGGGCCGCCGGAATCGTGTTCATCGGGGCGGCGGCCCTCTGGCCGGCGCCGGCCATCGGCGCGCAAGAGTTGAACCCGCCCCCGCCCCCGCCCCTGTCCCTGGCCCCGCCGACTGGGCAACGGGACCCGGTTGGCACGATCGGGGAGCTGGCCGCTCAGGGAGTGCCGGACCTGCAGCGTCCGGTGTCACCCATGGGCGCCTTCTGGCGTTCGTTTCTCATTCCCGGATGGGGGCAGGCCAAACTCGACCGCAAACTCACCGGCGGCCTGTTCATCGCCGTCGAGGGGATCAGCCTCGGCATGATCGTGAAGATGAATCATCAACTGGGTTATCTCCAGCGCACCAACGACCCTGCCGCGGAAGCCAAGGAACAGCAGCGGGAGGACTGGATCGCCATCTTGGTGTTCAACCATCTCATGGCCGGTCTCGATGCCTTCGTGGGCGCCCACCTGTGGGATTTTCCGGACGACCTGCAATTGCGGGGCGTTCCCGGCGGCTACGGTGCCCAAATCACTGTGCCCATCAGGTTGCCATGAACAGAGCTCCCATCGGCATCTTCGATTCCGGGATCGGCGGTCTGACCGTCACCAGAGCGATCTTCGAGCGACTACCGGCCGAGGCGACCATCTATTTCGGTGACACCGCCCGGGTCCCCTATGGGCCGAAGTCGCCCGACACCGTTCGTCGCTACAGCATGGAGATCCAGACCTGGTTGCTGGGCCAGGGAGTGAAGGCGATCGTGGTGGCGTGCAACACCAGTTCGGCTCACGCTCTCGACGACCTGCGTGCGGCGTCGCCCGTTCCGGTGATCGGAGTGATCGAACCGGGCGCCCGCGCCGCCACCAAGGCCACGCGCGGTGGGGTGATCGGGGTCATCGGCACCGCCGGCACCATTCGAAGCAACGCCTACGCCAAGGCCATCCATGCGCTACTGCCGGCGGCGACGGTCGAACAGGTGCCGTGTCCCTTACTGGTTCCGTTGGTGGAGGAAGGCTGGTTTGACCACGAAGCCACCCGTATCATCGCGGCGGAGTATCTCGAGCCACTGGTGCGGGGCGGCCTGGATACTCTGGTGCTCGGCTGCACCCATTACCCCCTGCTGAAACCCCTGCTCCGCCACCACCTCGGACCCCAGGTCTCCCTCATCGACAGTGCCGAAGAAACCGCCAAGGCCGTGGCTGCCCGACTCGCCGAATTGGATCTGGCGGCGCCGGACGGCCACGTGGGATACCATCGCTTCGTGGTGAGCGACGACGAGGCGCGGTTCCTCGAGGTGGGAGGAAGGTTCGTGGGGGAGAAGCTGAGGAATGTGGAGACGGTCCCGCTGGGCTAGCCGGTCGCTGTCCACCGATCCCCCTATCCAAAGGAATGCAGGCTCGCCCCGTCTTCCGTGAGTACCGCATACTTGTACCCGTCCATCCAGGCGCCCGGGTTGAGGTAGGTGCGCCCCGGAAAAATCTCCTCGATGACCGGACGGTGGGTGTGGCCCATGACGATGCCGCCGAGGGCGGGATCGTCCTGCAGCCGGCGAGCGGCCCATGCCCGTTGCCGGGTTGACGCACGCTGGAGCACCGCCGGGTCCCGG
>SMVY01000043.1 GCA_004357415.1 Gemmatimonadota bacterium | reverse complement strand
ATCGAGCTGGGGCCATCGAGCTGCTGACGGCCAACGTAGAGTTGTTCCCCGAATTCATGTTCAACCACTACGCCCTTGGTGAGCTGCACCAAACGGCCGGCGACAGTACCTCGGCCATCGCCCATTTTCGGGAGGCGCTGGTACTCGACCCGGGCAATCGCTGGGTCATTGGCAAACTGGAAGGACTCGGCGCCGGGCCGTGAGGTAAGGCTCGGCCAGCACCCGGGGACGTGTGGGCCGCGGGCCAGCGGCCCCGCAACCGCTTCTCGTTCAGGAAATCGCCGTACTGCGCCTCGATCACCAGCACCGGACCGGCCTGGGACGAGAGCTGGCTCAGGTGATGATGCAGCGCCTGGATGGAGCCGATGTCGCCCAACAAGTTGTCGAACGTCTTGCGCTCGACCGTGGCCACCAGCCGTTCGTTGTCGAGCAGGGCGTAGTCTCCCACCGGCAGCTTGCGGCGCCGCACCTCGGCCCCGGGAAACGCCAGGGATAGCGTTCATTGGAGTCGACCACCACGGTTGACATGGGGCTCCGGGCCTACGTCGATCCGGTTGGTGGTCGATTCGGGCTTGCCGTGGATGCTCCGTGGTGAGAGGGGGGCCCCGGCCACCGTGCCTGGTCCGCACTGCGAGAATCTCCCGGCCCCCCTGACGGATGGTTATCCGAAAGGGAAACCGGCGGTGTTGAGTGCGTTCGACGATCCACTCGGTGTGATGGGGGTCTCCATTCGTGGTAGGGCGGACAGATGGGCAGGCGGTCAGACGGACAGGCGGTCAGACTCTCCCTCCCGCGCACTATCGTCCACTGCCCGACCGCCTGTCCGCCTTATCACCCACCGCCCCCGCTGCCCTCGCTGTCGTTACCGTCCTACCGCCATCTGCCCCAGCCTCGAATAGTTGATCGACTCGGCCAAAATCCGGGCTGCTTCCTGGTCGGCGTGGAAGCCCTGGGAGTTTTCGGACTCCACGTAGTCCACCAGGAAGCTCGCCTTCCGTTGGTAGCCGAGGGCGTCCGCCAGGTCGGCCTGGGTGCGGCCGGCGGCTTGGGCCGCGACGATGTCGTCGATCAAGTCGACCAGCGCATCCAACGCCAGGTGTGACAGCCCATCGGTCTTCGCCTGAATTAGCTCGGCGCGATCCAGCAGTTCCTCGGCCTCGACCTTGTGGCACGTCTGGCAGGCCTTGTTGATGTTGAGCAGCGGGCTGCGCACGTGGTGGTCGCTGACCTTCATGGCCCCGACGCGCTGGTAGGGCATGTGGCAGTCGGCACAGGCCACGCCGGCGCGGCCATGGATGCCGTTGGACCAGGTTTCGAACTCCGGATGTTGCGCCTTGAGCATCGGGGCACCGGTCTCGCCGTGGGTCCAATCCACGAAACCCATCGCGTCGTAATAGGCCAGGGCGCTGTCCACCGACAGGCCGCGGGCCCAGGGAAACACCAGCCGCTTGTCCGGCTTGCTGAAGTAGTACTCGACATGGCACTGGGCGCAGACGTAACTGCGCATTTCCTGTCGGGTGGCCATGGTGTTGACGTCGTAGTCGGCTACGCCGAGCGAGGCCTGGTAGGCGGCTATGCCCTCCATGAACGCGGGCCGGGAAATGCGCAGCTGCATGGTCGCGGGATCGTGACAATCCAGGCAGCTGATCGGCCCGGTCACGTGGGTGCGGGCTTCCTGGTAGGTCATCTGGTTGAGCGCCACGAAGCCGGCCGTCACGTCGCCATCGCCCAGCGCCCTCATGGCCCGGTAGGTGGAGCCGTGGCAATTGATGCAGGTACCCGGTTGCTGGACGACGTCCTGACGTTCGGTGAACGTCTGATCGTCCAGCATGTAGGCGTGGCCCCGTTTCTCGCGATAGTCGACCGAGAACGAGTAGCCGGCCCACATCCGCTTGAGTTGGGGGACCCGGTCGAGGTTGCTGCGGGCGGTGAACAGCCGGGGGTCGTCGGGCGACGGATCGCGTGGCACCGACTCGCTCCCGCCGAACCGGGTGCGCTCCATGTCGACCGTGCGCCGATAGCTATCGTACTGCTGCGGAAAATTCTGCCCCCAGACCGCGGGATCGTCGGTCGTATCCGTCAGGGCCACCACGCTGAAGAAAGGCGTCCGAGCCTCTTCCCGCCGTTCAGCGATGTTCATCAGCAGCGCAATCAACGCAAACGCCGCCACCCCCGCCCCCACCGCCAACCACACAGTGAGCGGCCGAATCCCCTTCCTGCTATCAGTCATGTTCAATCCTCAACAAACGGTTCATAAATCCCCAAATCCCATTTCACCGCCCCCGCTGCCCCCGCTGTCATCACCGCTCCCGCTGCCCTCGCTGTCATCGCCCCCGCCTATATATGCCCTACAGTACTATGACACCTGATGCACTCCAGCCTCCCCCGCACATGCGGCGCCTGGTCAATGGCGTGGGTCAAGTCGTCGTGGCAATAGCGGCAGGCCGACTCGGTCACCCGGCGGTTCATGTCGGTGATGCGGATGGGGTCGGCGAACCGTCCGGTAGTGAAGGCCACGGAGTGGTTCCAGCCGTTCACGCCCTTGACGAACAGCTTGGCTGGAAGCGAGCTGTGTGGCGCGTGGCAGTCGTTGCAGGTGGCCACCGCCTTGTGGCTGCCCTTGGTCCAGCCATCGTACTGGTCCCACATGATGTGGCAGTTGGCGCACGCCCTGGGGTCGTCCTGCAGGTAGGCGATACCGTTGGCATACATGAACGTGTAGATGCCGATGCCGCCGACCAATCCGAACAGGATCGCCGCGAGGGTACTGGCGCGAGAGAAAAAGGATCGCATGGGACCGTGGGTCGGAAGATTCCTAGTAAAGGTGTTGCCACGCAATCTGTGGTGAGGGGGTGGAGAATGCCAATGGTATCGGGCTGGCAGGCGGGCGGTCAGGCGGTCGGGGATGGCTGATTTCTGAAGTGACACGTCCACATCAGGAACCAAGAATCAAGAGTCCAGAATCAGCATTGAATACACCCAACGCCCTTCCCCCTGGTTCCCAACCGCTCACCACGCCATATTGCGAAATACCCCTTTCCCGAGGGCAGTACCAATGACCTATATCATCGCCGAGCCCTGCATCGGATTGAAGGATCGATCGTGTGTGGACGTGTGCCCGGTGGATTGCATTTACGAGGGTGAGGACCAGCTCTACATCCATCCGGACGAATGCATCGACTGCGGCGCCTGCGAGCCGGAGTGCCCGGTTACAGCGATCTTCCCCGAGGAGGACGTCCCGCCCGAGTGGGCGGAGTTCACCCGAAAGAACTACGCCTATTTCGAGGGCGGCGAAGAGCGTGAGGTGGCACAGGGGGTGGGGGGATGACTCCTGAGAGGCGGGCACCATGATCAACGACGAGACGCTGAATCTCTCGGTTCGCAAGTTCCTCAAGCGGTTCGGCGTCGAAGCCCAGCGGACCATCGAAGACGCCATCCGCCAGGCGGACGCGGCGGGGCAGCTCGAGGGCCGGACCGCCGTGAGCGCGTCGGTCAACCTCGAACTAGCCGGTCTGGATACGAGGTTCGAATTGAAGGACGAGATCGGGTTTAAATAGGCTATGGGCTATGGGCTATGAGCTCCCACATCCGAGGCCCACAGCCCAAAGCCCACAGCCCATAGCTCTTCCCTGATTTCCCGCTCAAAGGGGGCCACGAATGGCCGAACACCATGGCGCAACCACGATCAAGGCATGGCTGGAGGATCTCATCGGCGTGGTCAGGAGCGGCCAGAAGTTCGAGATCAGCGCGGGCGCCGAGCCAGGCCGGTCCTATTCCTATCTCGAGTACCACCTCTCCGAGGAGCACCACTCGATCCTGTTGTTCCGGGTCGAACAGAGTAACGACGGCCCCTGCCTACGGGCCTACCGGATCGATGGCACTGCCGAGGAGCTGTCGCACAAGGTGGATGCGCTAGTGCACGCATGATGGGTATTGGCTGGTGGCTAGTGGTTTGCTCCCGCATCTGCGGGAGTGTACCAGCCACCAGCCACTAGCCAATGGCCCCACCCAATGCCCCCGCTGCCTTGACCGCTTGTGCCGGATACCCTATCTATTAAATCATGATGACTGAATGCCCTCTCGGCATATTGCGGAAGTTGCAGTCTGTCCATTGCGGCTGTAGTCGAACCTCTGAGGAGGTCGGCCCCAGCTAGAGTACCGGTACGTTCCACACGGACACGAGCACCAGCTGCTGACCCACCTCCCATTGCCATTGGAGGTGGGTTTTTTGATTGCCGTAGCTCAAAGGAGAGTTGAACCATCTTGACGCACTCACTGTCTCACGCATCTCGCGCTGCCGGATCTGACGTCGAGTGGCGAGAACCCGCACTGTGGCAACTGGTGGGGCGAACGCCGCTGATCCCGGTCCTCGTCCCCGGTGGGGGCGGGGCGCCAGCCGAGCTGCTGTTGAAAGCCGAGTGGCTCAACCCCGGGGGGTCGGTCAAGGACCGGCCCGCGCGGGAGATCCTGCGGGCGGGGATCGCCTCCGGTGCCTTGCCCGGGCGCCGCCTGCTGGATGCCTCCAGCGGCAACACGGCCGTGGCCTATGCCATGCTGGGCGCGGCCGCTGGCATCGGCGTCACCGTCTGCGTCCCGGGCAACGCCTCGGCCGAGCGGCGTTCCATGATCAAGGTGTACGGGGCCGAGCTGATCGAGACGGATCCGCTGGAGGGGAGTGACGGCGCCATCCGTCGGGCCCGCGATTTGGCGGTGGCCGAGGCCGATCGCTATTGGTACGCCGACCAGTATGACAATCCCGCCAATCCTCAGGGCCATTACTTGACGACCGGCCCCGAAATCTGGGCCGATACGGCGGGGACGGTCACCCATCTGGTCGCCGGGGTCGGGACCAGTGGCACCATGATGGGTGCCGGGCGATTCCTCAAGGAGAAGCGCCCTGAAATTCGCCTGATCGCGGTCGAGCCCGACGGTTCGTTTCACGGGTTGGAGGGGCTCAAACACATGGCCACGGCCATCGTTCCCGCCATCTACCATCCATCCGCCGTTGACGAAACGGTGTTCGTGGCGACCGAGGAGGCCGAGTCGAGAGTCAGAGACCTCGCCTCCCGGGACGGGCTGTTCGTGGGGTGGTCGACGGGAGCCGCGGTGGTGGCCGCCGAAGAAGTGCTGGCTCGGGAAACGAAGGATGATCGCGCCCCGCCGCCGGTGGTGGTGGTGATCGCTCCCGACGGCGGCACCCGCTATCTGTCGGAAGACCGGCGCCTGTTCGGGGGAGGGGCGTGAGATGCAGATCGCCCCTGATGTGCTCGTGGCCCTGCGCCGGCACCTGGTCGGCGCCTATCCTGCGGAAGGGTGTGGCTTGCTGATCGGCAGGGTACGCCCTGAGGGGAGCATCGTGGTGCACCACGAGGCACCGGTCCGGAATATCCGTTTGGGGGACGGAGCGGAGTACCACCGGTACTCCATCACGCCCGAGGAGTTTCTATCGGTGGAGCGCCATGCGGAGGCGTCCGGTTTTCAGGTCGTCGGCGTGTACCACTCGCATCCCAACGTGAGTGCCCGGCCCTCGGCTTACGATCGGGAACACGCCTGGCCCTGGTATCGCTATCTCATCGTTTCGATCGTCGGCGGGTTGGTGCAGGAGGAGCGGGTGTGGGGACTGACCGACGATCGCGACCGCTTCGTCGAAGAAGTGCTGGACATAAAGGAGTCGTAACATGCCTGTCGTGATTCACATTCCGACCCCCCTCCGGGCCTATGCCGACGGTCAGGAAGCGGTGGAGCTCGAGCCCGGCACGGTGGCGGAGGTGCTCGACCAGCTCACCAGCATGTATCCGAAGCTCAGGGGCCATCTGTTCCAGCAGGACCGGCGACTGCGGAGTTTCGTCAACGTCTACCTGAACGACCGGGACATTCGGGAGCTGGACCGCGAAAACACCGCGACCGCCGATGGAGACGAGATCTCCATCGTCCCCAGTATCGCGGGTGGGGCGGCACCGGTCGAGACCACCCTCCCCGGACTGTCGCACGACGAGGTGCTGCGCTACTCTCGCCACCTCATCCTGCCAGAAGTCGGACTCCAGGGTCAGCGTCGCCTCAAGGACGCCCGGGTGGTGTTGATCGGCGCCGGCGGACTCGGTTCACCGGCCTCGCTCTATCTCGCCGCCGCCGGTGTCGGTACGCTTGGACTGGTGGATTTCGACGTGGTCGACGTCACCAATCTCCAGCGCCAGATCGTGCATGGCACCGCTGCGGTAGGGCGTTCCAAGCTGGAGTCGGCCAAGGCCCGGCTCGAGGACCTCAACCCGCACGTCCAGGTGGAGACGTTCGACACCCGACTCACCTCGGAGAACGCGCTGGAGATTCTGGGCGGCTTCGACGTGGTGTTGGATGGGACCGACAACTTTCCCACCCGCTACTTGGTGAACGACGCCTGCGTGATGCTGGGCAAGCCCAATGTCTATGGGTCGATTTTTCGGTTCGAGGGCCAGGCGTCGGTGTTCCACGCGGAAGTGGGCCCCTGCTATCGCTGCCTGTTCAGCGAGCCGCCGCCTGCCGGCCTGGTACCGTCGTGCGCCGAGGGCGGCGTGCTGGGCGTGCTTCCCGGCATCATTGGCAGCATCCAGGCGTTGGAAACCATCAAGCTCATCCTCGGGCGCGGCAGGACTCTCATTGGACGCCTGATTCTGTTCGATGCCATGCAATTCACCATGCGCGAACTGGCGGTGCGCAAGGACCCTGACTGCCCGGTCTGCGGGGACAACCCGACGGTAACCGAACTCATCGACTACCAAGCGTTCTGCGGCGTCGGGACCGAGCCGCAGTACCAGGGGCCGGAGGTGACGGCGAGCGAACTCGCCCGGGAGCTGGAGGAGAACTCAGACCTGGTGATCATCGACGTCCGCGAACAGCCCGAGTGGGAGATATGCCACATCGAAGGCAGCGTTCTGATTCCCCTCGGTCAGCTACCGGACCGATTGAACGAACTGGACGGACACAAGGAACTCGTCACCCACTGTCATACCGGCGTACGCTCGATGCAGGCCCTCGAAATTCTCCGGGCAGCCGGATTCTCGAAGGTGCGTAGCCTCGCCGGAGGGATTGACGCGTGGTCGATTGACGTCGATCCGTCGGTGCCACGGTACTGACAGCGGGGGCAGCGGGGGCAGCGAGGGCAGCGAGGGCAGCGGGGGCAGTAGGACTAAGCAACGTTACCGCCCGCTACCGCCTTGCTACCGCCCTTGGTTCTCCTAGGCGGGGCTGCGGGGCGGTCACCGCACCCCGCACCCCGCACTCCGCACACAATAAACCCCCTGCGCACTCCTAGCTGTCGTCCTCGATCTTGATATCGAGCGCATTCAGCGTCAGGGGTGGGCCGGCGTCCACCAGCTCGGCGTCGCCTTCGGCCTCCACCATGCGCCCGGCATCGATCGCGTCGGATGCGGCCTGGAGCGTCAGCAGGTCGCTCGAGTGGTCGATGAGCTGATCGTCGGCAACTTGTACGATCGTCCCGTTGGCCAGGGTCAGCGTCCGGCCGGCCACGTCCACGCTGGTGACTCGGTCCTCGAATTCCAGGTCGCCCGGCAGGTCGTCGTCGTCGTCTTCGATCTCGAATTCCACCTCGGAGGCCGTGATGGTGAGCGGGTTCGATCCGGTGACCACGCCCTCGCCATCGGCCTCCACCAGGAATCCAGCGGCCAGTGCCTGCTCTACCTCGGCCAGCGAGCCCAGCTCGTCGTCATCGTCGGCGTCTTCGATCTCGGTGCCGTCGACGATGCTCACCACCGTGCCGTCGGTGAGGGTGAACGACGAGCCGTTCACCGACGCGACCATCCCCTCGAAATCCACTTCCTCCCGGTCGTCGTCGATCTCGGCTTCGATTTCGGTCACCCCGCCGCTGACGTCCAACTCGATCGCCAGACCCAGCACCGTGAGGATGGCATCGGGCGGCGGAGTGGTGGTGGTGGCGTAGTTGTCGCCGTCGACGTTGATCTCCATCTCGTCTTCATCGGCCTCGTCGTCCAGCTCGAGCTTGGTCGCCAGGAAGGTGGCGTCGCCGGGATCCTGGGGGGTGTCCGCCGGATTCCGCTTGGCCTCGACCGGCGGGTTGTCACCCGCCGCCAGGGCGTCCTGCACCCGGGTGACGAACTCCTGCATGGTGAGATGCTGGCCGTCCTCGGCCTCGAACTCGGTGCCGGTATCGAAGTCGACCACCAACCCGCCCAGGGCCAGCGTCACGTTCCCCGCCGGGTTGATCGCCGTGATCCGGCTCTCGATCTCTTCCTTGTCCCTCAGGTCCTCGGCTTCCTTCACCTCGACCTCGCGGGCCACCAGGCTGCCGTTGATCAGCTTGATCTCCACCCTGGTCGGGCCGCTGGCCAGAATGCTGTCCAACTCGGAGAGGGTTATCGCCCGGGAGAACTGGGTGGTGAGTCCACCACCGGCGCCCGGTCCCGTCACGCTGTCGCCACTGCAAGCGGCGAACAAGACGGCGGTTGCCAATGCTGCAAGACTTTTCGATGTCACGATATGCCTCCACGGGATGGTTCACAGGATGGTTACGACCGCAACTTCGGCAATGCCGGTGCCACGAGGGATTGCCCGAGGCCATGTGGTGTAAGTGATGTGATGGCAGTGGATTATGAATTGAGGCCGGGGCCGGGAACGGGGTCCGGTACGGAACGAGACAATGCGGGGTGGGTCGAATCGTTACAGGGCGTGGGGCGTGGGGCGTGGGACGTGGGACGTGGAGGATGGACCGAGATTCGGCCAGCCGGAGAACGAGCTGAGTT
>SMVY01000042.1 GCA_004357415.1 Gemmatimonadota bacterium | reverse complement strand
GACCTCGCGCCCTCTGGTCCAGCGGTGCCAGTACATCCGCATCTCGGAGATCTTCTCGTCTGCCGTCTCGCAGAACAGCGCACCGCGGACATCGACCCACTCGCCCGTCCGGCGGCGGCGAAAGACCGATTTGAACTCGACGGAAAACCAGGGTCCGGCCGTAAAGATCTCTCCGGACGAGAAGGTCCCCTCTGACTGGTGGTAGGAGATGTCGGCCCAGTAGCCGCGAATGGCGGCCAGGCCCTCGTGGGCCTTGCCGAAGGGCCCCTCACGGAACACGGCGGCGTCGCTGAAGACCGACAGCAGCAGCTCGGCGTCCTGGCGGGCCCAGCCGCGGCCGAAGGTGTCGACCAGGCGGCGGGCCATTGCGGCCCGATCGGGGGAAGAAGAGGCGGTATCGGTCACTGGGAGGCTCCGCAGAGTGGCTGCCGAACCCAAGATCTCCCGGGCCACGAGCGGGGGCAAGGGGCCGGCCGGGACGGCGCCATCCTGTCCCCCAGCGCCAAAAAATGGGTGTAATGCCGACAAAAATAGTCGGGTATTATGGCCCCCGGACCAACCCCATGCAGGAGAAGGGCTGGCGTGATCGCAAGTTACGGCTTATCGTTGCTACGGTTCACCAATCATAGTGGTAGCTCTCCACCCGGTGCCTACCTAGGACAAGACCGTTTGTCCGAGGCAGGTTGGCGCGGGCCCAACACAGAGGAGGACCAGTGAGAAGACTGTCTGTCGGTTTGCTAGGTGCGGTGATGGGACTGGCTGTGCTGGTTGCGCCCGTTTCCACCGCGAATGCGCAGCAATCCCCAATCACCATCGGCATCGGCGTTGGCGGTGTGTTCCCGACCGGCGACGCCGGTAACGTCCTCAACACCGGTTGGCTGGTAGACGGCCACGTGGCTTACCGGTTCGCAGGGGGGCAGTCACCAGTCGGCCTGCGATTCGATCTCTCCTACGGGTCATCCAGTTTCAAGGATTTCGGGGTCGGCGCGACCACGTCGTTCGAAGCCAAGTTGAACAACATCTACGGGATAGCGTACGCCATGTTGCACCCGAACATCGGCCAGGGTGGAGACAAGGCCACGCTCGACATCTGGGTCGGCGGTGGTGGCGGGTTCGTCAACTCCAAGTGTTCAGGAGTTGATTGCGATGCCTTTGGTACCACGGAGGACCCGACTGGCACCGCGAGCTCGACCGACGGTGCCCTGTCAGGCGTCGTAGGTGGCGCCGCGCCGATCGGTGGCCTCTACCTGTTCTTCGAGGGCCGGTGGGTGTTGATCTTTACCGAGGGGACGAGCACGAACCTGTTCCCCGTAGTCTTCGGGGTGAGGATTCCGCTCGGCGGCTAAGCGAACGGATCGCTGGCAGCGCGAGGCCCGGCCGTCATGGAGACGGTCGGGCCTCGTTTGCGTTTGGGAGCAAGTCCAGGCCCAGCCCGCCTTACACCACCAGGCGCCACACCTGGGCCACCACGAACGTGGTGGCGAACCCGATGACCAGTGGCAGCATGGTGGCCACGGCGGTCCATTTGGCGCTGCCGGTTTCCCGGTAGATGGTGTAGATGGTGGTCGAACACGGGTTGTGCAGCAGGCTGAACAGCATGAGGTTGACCGCCGTCAGCAGGGTCCATCCGCCGGCCCGCAGGAGGTCGCCGATGGCATTGGCCGAATCCGGCTCGAACATGACCCCGGTCCCACTCCCCACCCCCGTCAACTGCAGCGTCAACGCCGTGAGCATGAGCACGGTTGGGATGACGATCTCGTTGGCCGGAATGGCCACGACGTAGGCCAGCAGGATCACCCCATTGAGGCCGAGGAGGATCCCCAGCGGATTGAGCCAGTCAACGGAAAGCTGGGCGATGCTGGAGCCGCCGATGTGGACGTTGGCGATGAGCCAGATTACCGCTCCGGCGGGTGCCGCAAAGATCACCGCGCGCCACAACACAATGAGCGTGCGATCGATGAGCGAGGTGTACAGAGTCTGCAGGATCCGCGGCGGCCGGTAGGGCGGCAGTTCGAGCGAGAACGAGGTCGCCTCACCGCGCAGGACGGTGCGTGACAGCAACCACGACGTGACGAACATGAAGACGATGCCGAGTACCGCGATGGCCACCACGGCCGACGCAGCCACGAGGCCGGCGATGGAGGCGGGCACCAAGGCACCGATAAAGATGGTGGCGATCAGGACCTGCGTCGGCCACCGTCCGTTACACAGCGAGAAGTTGTTGGTGATGATGGCGATCAACCGTTCGCGGGGACTATCGATGATTCGCGTGGCCACCACTCCGGCCGCGTTGCAGCCGAACCCCATGCACATGGTAAGGGCCTGCTTGCCGTGCGCCCCGGATCGCTGGAACAGTGAATCGAGGTTGAAGGCCACGCGGGGCAGGTAGCCGAAATCCTCCAGCAGAGTGAACAGGGGGAAGAAAATGGCCATCGGCGGCAGCATGACGCTCACCACCCACGCCGTGGCCAAGTACACCCCGTCGAACAGAAATCCGCTCAGCCACCACGGCATGCCGACCGTGGCCCCGACGCCTACCAGGAACGGGTGCGCCTTGTCGATCAACACGGTGGCCAGCATGGCCGAGGGGACGTTGGCCCCTTCGATGGTGAGCCAGAAGACGACCGCGAGAATCAGCAACATCAGGGGGAACCCCAGCCAGCGGCTGGTAAGGAGCCCGTCGAGTGTCCGGTCGAGGTCGAACTTCAGCCGTTTCCCCCCGGTCAAGGTACAGCGCTGGGCGATGGCTTCGGCGGTGTCGTACAGGGTTCGTGAGAGCGCATCCTGGAAGTTGGCACTCAGCTTCCATCGCTCGGAGGAGGCGCTCTCGAGCACCGTCTCGCGGAGCTGATCGACCACCGAATCATCGTCACCCACAATGGTCTCCGGACCGGATCCGATGGTGCCGGACCTGACGGCTTCTTCGATTCGGGCGTCGGCGTTGAGCAGCCGGAGGGCCACCCAGCGTGCGTTGGGCAACCCCGGAAAGGCTTGCTCTACCACCGGGGTCAGCTCCCCCACGGCTAGGCCGACATCGGCCGGATACTCCTCGATGCGAAACGGTGTCGGGGTGACTCGACGGCCGGCGACGTCGTCCATGGCAGCCTTCAGTTCCGGGATACCCACGCCCTGGCGGGCGGCCGCCGGTACCACCGGCACCCCCAACTCGCGGGCGAGTTTCTTGGGATCGACGGCAATGCCGTGTCGCTTGGCCTCGTCCATGAGATTGAGGCATACCACGACCCGGTCGGTGATTTCGAGGATCTGCAGCACCAGGTTGAGGTTGCGCTCGAGTCTGGTGGCGTCGACTACCACCACGGTGACGTCAGGCTCACCGAAGAGAATGAAATCGCGAGCGACTTCCTCGTCGCTGCTTCCCGCCTGGAGCGAATAAGTGCCCGGCAGGTCCACGACCTTGACCCGCTTGCCGGCGTGTTCGAACACGCCCTCGGCCCGCACGACGGTCTTGCCGGGCCAGTTGCCGGTGTGCTGCCGCAGTCCGGTCAATGCATTGAACACCGTGCTCTTGCCGGTGTTGGGGTTGCCTGCCAGGGCGACGAAGTAATCCCACCGTGTCGGGTCGAGCCCCAGCTGAACCAATTGATCGCTGCGGTTGGCGCTGCAACCATGGCAGGGAGCGGGCATGATTTTCGTCATGCGGCACCCTCACTCACCGCTGCCGCCGGCTCCACCAGGATCCACTCGGCCTGCTGCTTGCGGAGGGCGATCAGCGCACCGCGAATGCGATAGGCCACCGGGTTACCGGTTGCGCTCCGGAACTCGGCCCGGATGGTGGTGCCGACCACCACGCCGAGGTCGAGAAGGCGGCGGCGCTGCCGACCCTGGCACACTGGGGAAATACCCGCGACCGTCACCGACTGGCCCGGTTCGGCTTCGGCCAGCGTGTGTTGTACCGTGTCCACCGCGGCTGGATGGGGCACGGCGAGCGGCACGACGGTGATGTTGGCCGCCTCGATGGGTTCCAGGTCGTGGTCCCGCCCGTCGCCGCGAAAGCTGATGCGATCGGGCCCGGTGCTGAGCACCAGGATTTCCATGTTGGGCGCCAGGCCTTGGTCGACAAGGTGCTGGTAGATTTCCCGCGGTTCGTCCTCGAGGTGAACGATCCGGCCGGCTTGGCCCGGCACCAGCGCCGTCAGGGCAACGCCGGCGGCGGGGGGCAACTCCAACCGATCGGTGGGTATCGGATCGCCGTGCGGATCGTAGCGCGGGTGTCCCATCCGGGCGGAGAGATCCTCGGCCTGCTCGGGGCTCAGCGTGTGTTCCTGGCGCTCGGCTTCCTCGTGCCAGTCAGCCGGCGTCAAGCCGGTCCGGTCGGCCAGGAATCGCTCCCACAAACGATGAGACCGTACGATCCGGAGGGCGTAAGCCCGCCCGTCGGCACTCAGCAGCAGGCCTCGATCGGTGGTCTGCATCAAGCCGGAAGATTCGAGCTTGGCCACCAGCCGCACGGCCTTCGAGCGGGGGACGCCGAGAGCGCCGGCGACGCTTTCGATGGAGCCGATTCGACCGGAGCTCTGAGCCTTGTACAGATGTTTGAGCGTGTCTTCCATGCGCACGCGGTCGGTCACCCGGAGATGACTGGCGACCAGGGCGACCAGTCCGCGTTTGGGCCAGAAGAGGATTGCCAGGGCTGCGACGATGAGGGCGAAGACGATCAGATTCTGGGCTGGGTCGGTCATGGGATCCGAACTAGAAATAGGTGGCGACGGAAAACAGGAAATCCGCGAAGTCGCTGGGGTTGTTGAACCGGTCCCGAGCTCGTCCGCGAACGTAGTTGAACTTGAAGACGGTTTCACCGGTGGGGCGGAAGTTGAACCCCAGCGAGATCTGCTTGACGCTGTCTCCCGAGATATCGGCATCGAGATCGAGGAGGTCCACGCGGGCGCCCACGGAGAAGAACGACTTGGGCATGGTCCGGATCCACTGGCGCCCGAAGTCCCACATGCCCTGGAAATAGAATCCCTGTTGCCGCTCGGCGAAGATCCCCAACAGGCCGGCTGGGACGTCTATACGAGCCTGCCCGCCTTCACCCTCCCAGCGGATGCCCAGGAAGTCGGCCTCGAGGTCGAGCACCCAGATCGTCAGGTTGCGTTTCTGGTCTATCTCCATCCCGTCCAGCTGGAACACGTTGTAGGGACCCGTGTGTAGCGAGGCCCCCAACTCGATGCCGATTCGGGGACTCCACGCCACCCGGCCGACCAACGACGGAGAGTTGTTGTTGTCCTCGAAGTTGCGACGGCCTTCAGGGATTCTGGTGCCGTCGGATACCGTAATGAGATCGTCATCGAATCCGTTGACGGCGTAGACCTGATAGGTGATCCGTCCGGAGGACCCCACCGGAAAGATCCCCAGCGCCCCGATCCCCGGCTCCGACAGGGCCACGCCGAATACCTGGGTCGACACCAGCGGCCGATCGGTGAATTCGTTCAGCGGGCTGTCGTGCGACAGGTTGAACCTGCCCAACGGTGTCAGGATCATCCCGGCCCGGAAAGCAAGCGCGCGTGATATCATGAAATCGACGGCGGCGAACTCGAGGGTGATCTCTTCGGCGCCGTCCTCGAACTCCAGTTCCGCGGCAAAGCGGATGAAGTCGCTCACCTGGCTGGCAAAGAACAGATTGAAGCGCTGGGCCAGAAAGGTGAACTCCTCCTTGACGCCATCCACCCTGGCGTACCTGGCCTGGAGGTCGACGTAGCCGCCGACGGCGGTCCGGCCCGCCAACTGCGCCAAGTATGGCTTGTCGTACATGTCACCTCGCACCATGGGCCGGTCTACCTCGGTGGTGTCCTCCTGCGACTGGAGGGCCGTTGCCCAACCGCCGAGTAAGACGAAACAGGCCGCGACCGTCCGGGCAACACCGCTCACGCCGCACCCACCAGATCGATCTCAAGTACACCGTCACCGTGGAGGGTTGACGGGAACCGCCTCAACGGTTCCTCGGCGGGTCCCCGGACAACGGCCCCGTCCCGCGTGTAGGTCGAGCCGTGACAGGGACACACCAGGTGGCTGCCTTCGATGCCGACGGTGCACCCCTGATGGGTACAGATGGGGCTGACCACCACGTAGCCCCCCGGAACCGCCAAGACGTAGAGCGGGACGGTCCATCCGTCGGGAAGCACCTTGAGCGATCCGCCCTGGCGGTCGAGCGACGGATAGTTGCGCACCACGATCCGCGCCCGACCGCGTTGGGGAGTCACGGGCACGGTTTGGAGCGACGCGCAGCCACCGATCGCGGCGGAGCCGAGCACCGTGAGGGACACTTCGACGAAGGCCCGGCGGTTCATCGCGACTCCACGAAATCGAGCAGGGCGGCCCGGTCGTCCGCGGAAAGATTCACGAACGCGTCTCGGGCAACTTGGGCCTCGCCACCATGCCTGATCACGGCGTCTTCGACGGATCCGGCACTCCCGTCGTGAAGCAGGAACGCCTGGCCGTTGAGAAACTGCCGCATCAGGCGCAACCCCCACAACGGCGTTGTCTTCCATTCCCGACCGGTTGCCTGACCATCGGGCCGGTTGTCGGCCAGGGCGTCTCCCATGTCGTGGAGCAGCAGATCGGAGTACAGCGTTACCGGCTTGAAGGCCAGGGCTTGGATGACGTTTGAGCCGGTTTGCATTACCGGTGTATGGCATCGAGCGCAGCCGATTTGACCGAACAGGTTGGCCCCCAGTTGCCGCTGAGGCGTGTCCGGTCCCGGCGCCGGCGGGGCCAGTAGTCGGACGTAGTGGATCACGGCACGCAGGTCGGCCATAGGGAGCTCGGGGTCGACCGCCAAGTCGGCGGTTTCGGTGGGGGTGCCGACTTGGGGGTTTACGTTCTCCGCCGGGAGAAAGTCCGAGGTAACGCCCATGTCCTGGTGATACGCCTCGGTGATTTGTTGCAGCAGGCTGGTAACCTGCGCCTTGCGGCTGAACCGTCCCAGCTGAGGCCCCGAACCGCCGCCGGGCTCGTCGAGGGGCACGAACGCCGCCGGCACCACCATGTTGGGCCTGCCGGAAATGCCGTCATCGTCCTGATCATTGGGATCGGCGTTGGCCAGGATGGTGGCCACGGGAATGGCCGCTATCAAGCCGGTGCCGAACACCGGCGGCGGGAGGCGCAGCGAGGTCAGGACGCCGGCGGGCAGCGTCTCGGGTGTGGCGCCGGGGGTTGCCTTGTCCTGCAACTGGGGACCGCCGATATCGAGCGCCGGATCGGTGGCGCTGCGGCTGAACCGGGTCAGAGCGTTCTCAGGCCGGCCGCGGCCATCGCCGCTGTGGCATGAGGCACAGGAAACGTTGTTGAAAATGGGCCCCAGCCCCAACGCGGGCGAGAAGGCGAAGCCGAACACCTCGTCGCCCTTCACGAAGGCGGCGAGCTCCTCGGGCGTAAGTCCCGGGAGTGGCCCATCGAAAACGTCTCCATCGGCCGGCGCTTCGGTACCGATTTCACCGCATGCTGCCAGCATCAAAGCCGCCGAAAGGACCGGCACGACGAATCGCATGGTCATCCTTGCTCTCCGCTTACTTCGCACCGAAGTAGAGAACCGAGCTCATGCCCGATCACTTGCTCGGTATCTCCGATGCGAATGGTGGTTGGTCCGTGGAACGGCTGCTGAGCGACGACGGTGAAGACCGTGCCCGGTTTCAGACCCACGGAGGCAATGAACCGGAGCTGCTCGGCATCGTTGCTGCGAACCTGATGCAACACGCCTTCCTGGCCCACCTCGATGTCGGGCATGGGGGTGGACGTTGCCTCCGCCATGGAGCCATCGGGTCGGGGAATCGGATCACCGTGGGGATCGAACTCGGGGTTGCCGAGGGCGTCGGCCATGCGTTCGATCAGCACTTCCGAAACGGCGTGTTCCAGCCGTTCCGCCTCTTGGTGGACCGAGTCCCAACTGTAGCCCAGCCGTTCCACCAGATACGCTTCGATGATCCGGTGGCGCCGGAGTATGGTGAGCGCCCCTCGCCGGCCCTTGGCCGTCAGTTCGACCCCCTTGTAGGGCTGGTACTCCAGGAGCCCTTGCTCCGCTAAGCGCTTGACCATGCCGCTCACCGACGGCGGTGAGAGGTTCAGCCAGTGGGCAATTTCGCTGGTGGTGGCCGGGTGGCCCTGCCGGGTGATGGCGTAGATGGCCTTGAGGTAGTCCTCGACGGACGTGGTCAGTTCATCGGCGGTAAGAGCGGTCATGGGCTGCCGTATTTAGGGTTGCCTAATTTTACTATACGTCCTGACCAATTGCAAGTTTGCGCCACACCACTCTTTGATTTCGGGTGAACGAAATCCAGCCGCCTTAGTTAATCAGTTGTCAATAAATAAGTTACAGCGAAAGAAGATCAGGGGATCAGGTTCAGGGAGCGGAACAGGGGTGTGATGATTCTCTCGGTCATTCCCCAAACGGTATCGGATCCCACCCGGTATCCGGGAAAGACCCGCACGGTTCCCTTGATGGTCAGCGATACTGCCCGGTACACCCCCGGCCTCACGAAGTCTGCTACCGGCAGCCAGAGGGCCTGCTCCACTTCCTGGCTGCAGGGACGGGGACTGACCCGCCGAGGGAGGACGAACACGAAGGGCCTGACCATGAGGGGCGGCAGGTCGGGGGTACGAGGAGCGACGTCGTCGAGTTGACCGAGGTACCGACCGCCACCCAGGGCGATGGCCACCTCTTCCCGGGTTTCCCGCATGGCGGTTTCCTTGAGATCGGCGTCACCCGGCGACGCCCGTCCTCCAGGGAGGGCCATCTGGCCCGACCAGGGATCGCCGGCCCTGACGGCCCTGCGGATGAACAATATCGAGAAAGGATCCGGGGCCACGACCAAGGCCACGGCCGCCTGGGCCAGCGCAGGGTCGTCTACCACCCTGGGTTCCGCATCGACCATGTGCCCGTGCAACAGGTCGAGAAACCCCGGTCGGACCAAACTTCGCTGGGCCATCATCCCAGGTGCCGGCTAAACCAACCGACCGTCTGGTCCATGGCCTCCTGCAGATGCGGCGTCATGCCGGCGAACGGATGAGCGGCGCCGAAAGTATGGCCGGCTCCCTCGATAACAACGAGTTCGGTGTCAGTCCCCCGGCGGGTGGATACGGCGGCCAGCCGCCGGGCTTCGTCTACGGGTACCGCTTCGTCCTGATCGCCGTGGATGATGAGCCACGGCGCCGTTACCCGGGCCGCGGCGCGTTCGATGTCAAGGGCCCCCTCGGCTTCGGCTTCGATTTCCCGGCGAGCTTCGTCGTGCAGCTCCATGACCTGTCCGGTGCGGGCATTGAGAATCTCCAGTACCCCCCGCTCCTGCCACAGTTTCATGTCGTCGTCCGACCAACGGCGGATGGTGCCGACCCCGGCCCAGGTAACGAGGGCGTCGATCCTCGGGTCGCCGGCCATCAACACGGCGGCGCCTCCGCCGCGTGAGTGTCCCACCACGCCGATGCTGGTCGGCGCCGGGAACTCCAAGTCGCCTTCCGCGATCGCCCGCAACATGCGGTCGATGTCTTCGAGGTCGTCGCGGTAGGTGGCGTGGGCGAATCGATCGAGGAGGGAAAACTCGCCGGCGTCGTCGGCGCCGCTCCCCGACAAGTTGAAGCTGACCGCGGTGAAACCGGCGTTGGCCAGCCGGTCGGCCAGTGGGGGGAACATGCCCCAGTCCTTGAACCCTTTGAATCCGTGAATGACGAGCACCGCAGGCCGGGGGGAAGACCGGTCGCCGGTGCGGACATCGACGAGGAGGTCGCCCAGGGAACCGGAGAGGAGGTGTTTGGTGAGGGAGGGAGTGGACATGGGGAATATTGAATATTGAATGGTGAATAGTGAGTGGTTGAGTAAGTAGTAATGTTTAGGGCGTAGGGCGTAGGGCGTAGGGCGTTTGGGTGTGGGGCCTAGCTGACGGCTGGTTCTAGGAGTTCGAGCGTTCCGGCGTCGGCATCTAGGCGGGCGACTACACCTAGGGGTAGGGTCCATTGGTCGGCGATATGGCCGATGGGGAAACCGAAGGCGACGGGGATTCCCAAGGAGCCGAGGTGGGTTTCGAGCACTTCCTCAAAGCCCAGGGCTCCGGACGGGGTTGCCCGGGTCAGGTCGGTGAAGCGGCCGATGATGATCCCGGCCAGGCGTTCGAGAATTCCGGCGTTACGCAGATGCACCAAGCATCGATCGACGGCGTAGAGATCTTCCGAGACTTCTTCAAGGAACAGGAGCGCGCCATCGAGTGTTGGTAGATATGGCGTTCCGACGAGATGGCACATGATGGTCAGGTTGCCGCCGAACAGGGGGCCCTCAGCCCTGCCCCCTCGCAGTGTCACGATGCGCCCATCGGTCCCGACCAGGGCATCGTCGGACGTGGGTGCCGGTGGCAGGACACCGGCAGCATCAGTGCCGGCAACGACCCGCATCATGGCGTCGCGGCTGAAAGCGCTGAGCGGTTCCCTGGCCACCGGGCCGTGGAACGTGATGATCCCCGCTTGATGGGCCAGTGCGTGAAGGAGCGCGGTAATGTCGGAGAACCCGATGACGATTTTGGGATGATCAGCCACGGCGGAGTATGCCACTCGCGGCAACAGCCGAGGCGTTCCGTAACCTCCACGCAGGCACCAGATTGCGTCGAGCGACGGATCGGTCAGCGCGCTGTTGAGGTCGGCCAGGCGTTGGGGGTCGGTGCCGGCGAGGTAGCCGTACTTGGCGTGGGCGTTTTCCCCGACAACCGCTTGGTAGCCAAGGGCTTGGCACTGTTCCACCGCGCGGCGGATGTCGTCCCGCTCCAGGATCGGTCCGGCCGGTGCAACCAACCCGATGCGGCTACCGGCTTTGAGTGCCGGTGGACGGATTGCTTTTGACGCCATTGCCCCTCCGCTGTAACTTTCCCCCCTCAACATTCCACCGGGAGACGCAACTGCGAGCTTCGCACCCAGCATTGGACGCGGCCGGTCAGGCGATGGCCGAACAGCGCGATGCAATGATCGACCAGTGGGCCGCGTGGCTAGGCGACCGTCTTACGTCTTCGAACACAATAGCCCGTTCGACTGTCGAGCGGGAGTTGAAGCTCATCCTCGACATCATCATCGAAATGGTGGGACCGTATCGTCGTGAGACCAAGACGGTGTGGTTCGACGTGTGCGAACACTACGGCCGAGTGGCGGCGGCGCGAGGATTGGCCGCCGGCGAGGTGGTGGAGGAAATGCAATACCTGCGGGGGCTGTTGACCCGGACACTGTCTCCAGTGCTGGCGGCCATGCGGGCTCGAACCGGCCTGGCCATCATGATGCGCCTCAACAGTGTTCTCGACAAGGGCATCGCCGTGGCGGTGGTGGGATACACCGACGCACTGGTGGCAACGCTCTTCAGTCAAAACGGTGTTCCCTCCTCCGGAGCGGACTTCGACGAGAGCGATATCGAGCGCCAGCTCGAAGCCATCGAGGAACAACTGGCCTCGGTCACCCGACCGGCACAGACGTGACGGAGGGGTGACGATTCCCGTCGAACTGCTCATCGCGGCCCTGTGGTTGGGGCCTTTTTTCTTGCTGATCCGCCTGGGCAGCCGCACCCCCCGATTGGCCGACTTTCCCCCAGCCTCGGGAGAACCGGTCAGCGTCATCATCCCCGCCCGGAACGAGGAAGCCAACATCGGGACGGTGCTGGAATCGGTGATGGCGTCATCCTACGATTCGCTGGAGATCATCGTGGTCGACGACCGGTCCACGGATGAAACAGCCGCGATCGTCAGGCGATGCGCGGCGCGGGACCCGCGGATCCGACTGGTGGAGGGCGAGGAGATTCCCCCGGGCTGGTTCGGCAAGCCGTGGGCTTGCCACCAGGGATATCGCGTCGCGAAGGCGGACATCCTGCTGTTCACCGACGCGGATACCGTCCACGGCCCCGAGCTGATCGGCCACGCGGTCGGCGCGCTGCACGCGCAGGCGGCGGACCTGGTCACGGTGGCGCCGCACCAGTTGTGCCTGGGTTTCTGGGAGCGGGTCATCATGCCGCAGGTGTGGGCCCTGCTCGGAGTGCGCTACCACCCGCGTGCCGTCAACCGGTCCAAGTCGAGCCGCTCGATGATCGCCAACGGGCAGTTCATCATGATGCCCCGCCGGTCCTACGAAGCGCTGGGCACCCACGCGAGCGTCAAGGATGCGGTGGCGGAGGACCTGGCGCTGGCGCAACGGACCGCCGCCGCCGGTCGCCGGGTGTTCTTTGCCTTCGCCACCGAATTGATGGCCACCAGGATGTACCGGGGCTTGGGGCAACTGGTGGAGGGATGGTCGAAGAACCTGTACCTCGGTGGCCGGCAATCGCTGCACGAATATCCAGTGCAACGGTCCTTGCTGCCGGTGTTCTTCTCGCTGGTGGGAGTATTCTGGTTGGCGCCGCCGGCGTTGCTGATCGTCGGATTGGTGGGGGACGTGCCAGCATTGCTGATCGGCGGCGCGGTGGCCACGGCGCTTTCGGTGCTGTTCTGGGCGCTGGTGTCGGTGGGGATGAAGATCCCGGCGTGGTACGGTTTCCTATATCCGCTCGGAGTGGTGAGCCTGATGTACATTGCGGCCCGTTCGATCCTGCGCGG
>SMVY01000041.1 GCA_004357415.1 Gemmatimonadota bacterium | reverse complement strand
GCCTCAGAGACACCCGAGGTGGCACCGCCCTCTACCCCACCCATGAAATAGGGTCCCGGGTCGCCGCCCTGAAACAGGGTCAGGGAGGCTCCTACGCCGTAGAGATCGAGGTCGGAGGTGGGCCGGGGCCGCAGATAGGTGCCGTAGAGGGTCCCGCCCAAGGGCCCGAGCAGCCGCTGGGTGTAGCTCAGCCGGTAGACGGACCAGTCAGGATCGGCGATGACGCGCCCGGCTTCGAACGCAATGCCCTGAGCCTGGGCACCGGCCGCCACGACCGTGCCTGCCACTGTGAGGATCGTGAGCCCGATGCGCGGGAACCGCATGGCCAGCTCAGGGCTCGACCCGAGACGGGCGGCCGGTGCGGATATTCACGTGGTATAGCGTCTGGGCCTCACAGTCGAGCCACACCCTGGCCCTCAGGGTGGAATCGTTTTCCAGCGTAGGGGCCTCGCCGGTGTAGAGGAGGGGCACCGCCACGGTGTCTCGCGCGGTGCGGATCTCCAGGACCCGCTCACTGCACGCTATTCCAAGACTGTCGTGTGCCACCCGGCCCGCCGTGAACCACACCTCCGCTCCGCTAGCCGTGGTCATGACCAGAGAGTCCACCCAGGTCGCCGTGGACCGGCCGGATGGTGTGGGAACGTCGGCCGGGGTAGCCTTGCCCCCGCCCTCACCCTCGCAGCCTGCCGATCCGGCAGTCAGCACGACCGCCAGAAACCAGGTGATGCCGCCAGATCTGATCATCGATCCCCCAGCGAGTCGGTGTCCGGTGTGGCATCTGCGTCCACGTGCAGTGCCCGGCGCAATTCCGGCGAATACCGGAGCAACCGGATCCACAGTTGCAATGCCAGGAGGCCCGAGAGTGCCGCGGCGGCCACCGTCAGTGCCAGCCCCAGACGCGCGCTGGCGACGCCACCGGCGATGGTGGCTCCGATAGCGCCACCAAAATGCGAAGCTGCCCACGCCACGAGGGGCGTGAGCAGCCAACCGAGAATGCGTAAAACGACGCGGACCGGCTTCATCCGCTCAGGCGGGCCGGCGACCCATCGTCGAAAAGAGTGCCGCGATGGCGAAGCCTGGCAGCAGCGCGATCCCGAAAGTGGGGAACGACCACGCGGCGCCGGGGAATCCGATAATGGCGGCGGCGGCCCCCACCACCACACCGAACACCACGGCAGTGATCATCATCCGGGGGATCGACGGCGAGTCGGTTCCGCTGGTTTGGTTGGCCAGGATGATGGCGCCCATCCATGCCAGGAAGGTGCCGGTCATCCACCACACGGGGTGGTACCACCAGTTGCTGCCACCGCCGATTTCCAGCCAGCGGTTGGTGTAGGTCCCGATGCGCTGGAGGAGGATTACGTCGATGGCCATGAACGCCATCGTGGCCCCCAGCCCGACCCCGGCCGCGTTGGCGATACCCGCCCCGGTGCGCGCCTTGGTCCAAACGGCGGGGAGCCCGGCCACCAGCGCCACACCGGCCACCAGGAGGAGCGCTTCGAGTGCCACCTCTACCGTCCCGTCGAGATACCGGGAGACGAGGGAGAACGCAAACACGACGATCGCCGTTATGATGCCGAGTTTGATGGACGACCGAACGATCAGAGGGATGTCGCCGAGGTCGTAGGCCTGGTGGGATTCCGCCACCGCGCTCATGCTTGCTCCGAGAGTAGAATGGAAGTGGGAAGTATAGTGCTGCCGCGGGGACGAGGCCAAGCCCTTGCGGGGCTCCCGGGAGTCACCACGTCAATCCGAAATGCTGGGCCGCAACGCGAATGCCCTCGAGAGTCAGCCCTTGGGTGACGCGATCGACGCTGGTCGTGAACGGTACCAGTATGTCGGCCAGTCCACCGGTCGCCACCACGACAGGTTCCACATCGGTGGGCCATTCGCCGCGAATCCTGCCGATCATGCCGTCCACCGCGTCCGCCGCCCCGTAGAGCACGCCGGCCCTGATGCAATCGTCGGTCCGTCTGGCAATGACCCGGCTGGGGGCGGTCAACTCGGTGGCGGGCAGCCGGGACGCCTTCTGGGTCAACTCATCGGCCGACGTTCGCAATCCGGGCATGATCGGGCCGCCGATGAACCGGCGGTCGGCCGTGACGCAATCGAACGTCGTGGCGGTGCCGAAATCGATGACCACGGCGTCGCCGTGCACCGCGTCGAGCACTCCCAGCGAGTTGGCGATCCGGTCTGCCCCGACCGCAAGCGGCTCGTCGACGTCCAGGGTCAGTGGCACGTCGCTGTCGGCGCGTAACTCGGCGACTTCGGAACCGGTCAGGTGTGCCAATCCGCTCTTCAGGCCGCCGGTGATGGACGGCGCCACCGAGGCCAGACACACGGCCATGATGCTGCCGGGATCGTATCCGGCCTGGGTGAGAAAACTCTCCATCAGGACGGCCCACTCGTCCGGTGTCCTGCCTGGAAGGCTGGAGATGCGCCATTGACGCAGGAGGCTCTGGTCGCGGAAGACGCCCGCGGTGATCTCCGAGTTGCCGATATCGAGTGTCAGGAGCATGGGGCGAATCTAGGACGGTGCCGGACGATGCGGAACCTCCCTCAGGCCGTCCCGCTGAGGATGAGGTCGCCCGCTCGGAGAACATGACTGGTTCCGTCCGTGCCGGTAACCTCGAGCCCGCCCGATTGGTCGATGCCGCCAATGGTCCCCTTCACCGGCGCGCGTAGGGCTCTCCCCCGCAGCCAGTTTCGGCGATCGAACGCGGCGATTTCGAGCGGATCGAGCACGGTGTCATCGACCTTCACCGTCCGCAGCACGGGAATGACGGCATCGCGCACGGCTACCAGGGACAGTCCGGGAACGACTTCGGCCAGGGTCGTGGCCGTGTGCCGCATGGCATCCGGCAACCGGTTGGCCACGTTGACCCCCACGCCGATCGCGACCCACGCGGGGCGGGCGCCGTGCCACCGCATCTCGCACAGAATGCCGCCCACCTTGCGCTGGCCCACGACCAGGTCGTTGGGCCACTTGAGAGCCACCGGATGCCCGACCAGCTGCTGCAACACGGCGGCCAGGCCGAGGCCCACCCTGAGGCTCAACACGGCGGTTTCGATCGATGCCGCCGGACGTCGGAGGACGCTGATCCAGACGCCTCCGAGTTCGGCGTGCCACGTTCGGCCGCGCGACCCGCGTCCGGCGGTCATGGCGTCCGCCATCACCACGGTGCCGTCGGGGGCTCCGGCCTCGGCCAGGCGGTGGATGTCGTCGTTGGTGGACGTCGTGGTGGCCCGTACGTGTACCTCCGGGTCCATCAGCGCCACACCGCCCACACCAGGGTCAGGCTGCCCACCACGGCGCAGTAGGGAGCGAACACGTGGAACCGGCCCCGGCGGAGCAGCATCACCAGCAACCGAATGGCAAAGACGCCGGACACGAGGGCCGCCAGGAAGGCCCAGATGATGCCCCGCTGCAGCACGAGTGGCCCGTCCGCCAGGTGCATGGCCTCGAGCAGGCCCGTTCCGGCGATGACCACCACCGCCATGAGAAAGGAAAACTCCGCAGCGGCGCGAGCGCCGACCCGGCACCACAGGGCGGCGGCTATGGTGGTGCCGGAGCGGGATACCCCGGGGAGAATGGCCAGCACCTGGGCCACACCCATGGCCACGGCGGAGGGCCAGCGAACCGGAGATTCGGCATCGGCCTTCACTACCCAGCGCGTGCTCCAGAGGATCAGCGCCGTTATCAAGAAATCGATGCCCACCGCGACCGGCGAATCGAACTGGGCCTCGAACACGTCGCGGAACAACAGCCCCGCGATCGCGGCCGGAATGGACGCCACCACCAGGAGACCGGCGAACTGCCAAGCGTCGCGCCGGCCGCGTGCCATGCCGCGCACCAGCCACACTACGCGGCGCCAATAGACCAGCAGCACCGACAGGAGCGTGGCGAGATGGAGCAGGACCTCGAACGACACGCCCGGCGATTGGTACCCGAGCAGCCACTGGGCCAGAACCAGGTGCCCGGAACTGGAGATGGGGAGAAATTCCGACACCCCCTGCACTGTGCCGAGGATCAGCCCCTGCCACCAGGGGAGGATCATCCAAGCGCCTCTTGATAGGCTTGTTCGTACTGGGGAACGACGATGTCCGCGCTGAAGTCCTTGGCGCGATCGAGGGCGGCGCGCCGCATGGTGGCGTAGCGCTCGTCGCTGAGCAACAACTGGATGGCTCTTCGTGCCATCGCCTCGACCGAGCCAGGCGGTTCGAGGATCCCGGTGACGCCGTCCTCGATCACTTCGGGCAGACCCCCGGCTCGGCTGGCCACTACCGGTGAGCCGCAGGCCATGGCCTCGAGCGCGGCGAGGCCGAAGGACTCGCCTTGCGACGGCAGCAAGAACAGGTCAGAGGCCTGGAGCAGATTGGCGACGGTGTCGATCCGCCCCAGGAACCGCACATCGTCATCGACACCCAACGAGCGAGCCTCGCCTTCGGCGTCGTCGCGGTCGGGTCCGTCGCCGATCATCAGCAACGTGGCCGGCATGGCGTGCCGGATACGCGCAAAGATCCGTACCACGTCACGTACCCGCTTCACCTCCCGGAAATTGGACATGTGGGTGATTACCTTGTGGCCCGGCGGTGCCAGCCCGTCGTGGCGCCCGACGTCGCCCTCGGCGCAGGGCCGGTATTCCTTCAGATTGACGAAGTTGGGAATGACCTTGAACTGGCAGTTGTTGCACCCGAAGGCGCGCATGGTCTCATCACGCAAGTACTCCGACACCGCCGTCACCATGTCGGACTGTTCGATCGAGAACTTGGTGATGCTGTAGAAACTCGACTCCTGCCCGACGAGGGTGATGTCGGTGCCGTGCAACGTGGTGACGACCTTGATCGGGTGATTTTCCCGGGTGAGCATCTCCTTGGCCAGCCACGCGGTCGTCGCGTGGGGGATGGCGTAGTGGACGTGCAGAATCTCCAGTCCCTCGCGCAGGACCACCTCGTGTTGTTTCGAGGCCAACGCCAAGGTGTATGGATAGTACTCGAACAGCGGGTACCGGCTGATCTTGGTTTCGACCTCGTGGAAGAAGATCCCCTCCACGTACTCCCGCAGGCGAAACGGCGCGGCGTAGGTTATGAAATGGACCTCGTAGCCGCGCTGCGCCAGCTCGAGTCCCAATTCCGTGGCCATAGCCCCCGAGCCGCCGTAGGTCGGGTAGCAGGTAATGCCGATCTTCATCGTCCCATCACTCTCCGTGTGTGCGCCGCCACTGCGTGGCGATCGTCTCGGCCAATTCGTCAGGTGGTCGTACGGCGTCCAACATAAGCAGGTCCCCTCGGAGTTGATGACGGAACCACGTCTCTTGCCGCTTGGCGTACCGTCGGGTACTCGTCGCGATGGCGTCGGCCACGGAGTCGCGTGACCGTTGCCCGTGGAGGTACTCCACCGCTTCCCGCATCCCGATCCCGTCTAGGCCCGGCGCGTGGGGCGCGTGTCCCTCGGACAGCACGGCCGCGACCTCTTCGATCACGCCCCGTTTCACCATCTCCCGCGCCCGCCGTTCGATGCGTTGGTGAAGCACCTGGCGAGGGACCGTCAGGACCACGTACCACGGCTCCACCGACCCGACTTCCCGCGCCGTCTCTTGCCAATACGAGAGCGGTTTTCCCGTCAGCAGCACCAACTCGATGGCCCGTACGGCTCGCTGGCGCCCGCCGCCGACAAAGCCGATGTCGAGCCGGTTGGCCCAGCGAATCAGTTCGCGGGCGTCCAGTACGTCGGTCCACTCCTGGATGGCGGCACGGTGCTGTGGATCGAGCGGCGGTTCGACGAACAGCCCTTCCACCAGGGCGCGAATATAGAGCCCAGTGCCTCCAACGACCACCGGTTGCCGCCCTCGCCGGCGGGCGGCCTCGATCCACCCGGGCGCCGACTTGGCAAACCGGCCGGCACTGTACCGGGTACCCGGGTCCACCACGTCGATGCCGTGGTGCACTACGCGCTCCCGTTCCTTGGCCGTCGGCTTGGCCGTTCCGATGTCCAGCCGGCGATAGGCTTGCCGTGAGTCCGCCGAGATGACTTCGAGGGGCAGCAGTCGGTAGAGGGACAGGGCCACGGCGGTCTTGCCAACGGCCGTGGGACCGACGATAACCGGGATCCTACCGACGGCCAAATCGGCGCTCCAGTTCCTCTCGCGGCAATCGGACAAGCGTGGCACGGCCATGTACATCGTGGGGCGGGAGGCGCGTGGCGAACAACCGGACCAGCAGTGCCCGCATCTCCTCTTCGTCGAGCGCCTGCCCGGCTTTGACCGCGGCACGGCAGGCGTACGTCGCGGCGAAGCGCTCCAACTGGTTGGCCCAACCGCCAAAGCGGCCACGTGCCAGATCCGCTACCAGCTCCCGGAAGCAGGTCAAGGCGTCGAACCGCGGATGCGGATTGGGTACGGTGTTGAGTTTGACGGTCCGGCCTCCGAACGGCTCGAAGTCGAAGCCGAGGGTGCGGAAGGTCTTCTCGTGCCGCTCGAGCACGTCGAGTTCTTCGTCGGTCAGGTCGACCGTCAATGGCAGCAACAAGTGCTGCGCCGGAGCCTCGGCCCCATCCAGTTGCGCCATGACCGACTCGTAGATCACCCGCTCGTGGGCCGCGTGCTGGTCGACGATGACCAACCCGTCGCTTCCTTCATAGAGAATGTAGCTGTCGAACAGTTGCCTGAGGGGAACGGCGAAGTCCGTGCTGGCCAAGTCCGGTACCGCATCGGACGCGGTTGGCTCGGCCCGATCACTCGGGTCTTCGAAGAGCGTCGCGCCGTCCACGACACGCTCCCGAGGCGCAGGAATCGGACGCCACTCGGTTACCTGGACGGCGGATTCGAGCCCGCTCAACGCCTGCCGCACGGTGTCTTCGACGACGCGTTCCAAACCTATCCGGTCACGGAACCGTACCTCGAGTTTTGCCGGGTGGACGTTGACGTCCACTTGGTCGGCATCCACGGTGACGTGCAGGAACATCGTGGGCCGGTCGCCTGGGTGGATAGTGGAGCGGTAACCGGCCTCAGCCGCCCGCAGCAGGAAGTTGTCGCGAAACGGACGACCGTTGACCATCAGCTGCGTCCGACGGCCGGTCGGCTTGGCCTCGCCGGGACGCTGGATCAGTCCGTCAATTCGGAACGCGCCCTGAGCGCCGTGCAGCGGAATCAGGGTGCGGGCGAGGTCCGGTCCCCATACCGCTCCGATGCGTTGCTCGAGCGTGTGATCGGGTTGGACGGTCAACCGCGGCCGGCCGTCGACCTTCAACTCGAACCCCACTTCGGGATGGGCCAGAGCCAGGATGGCCACCGCGTTCATGGCAGCGCGCATTTCGCTCGAGGCGCTCCGGAGAAACTTGCGTCGGGCGGGGGTGTTGAAGAACAGCGCGCGGACGGCCACGGTGGTACCGCGGCGGCGCGCCGTGCCCCCCACGTGATCGAGGCGGCCGGCGGTAACCCGAACCTCGGTCCCCTCCCCCGCTCCGTCGGATGTCGCCAACTGGAACCGGGTGACCGAGGCGATGGACGGCAACGCCTCACCGCGGAACCCGAACGTGGTCACCCCGAAGAGGTCGGCAGCCTCCCTGATCTTGCTCGTCGCGTGGCGGTCGAGGGCCAACAGGGCGTCATCGCGGTTCATGCCGCAGCCGTCGTCGCTCACCTCGATGCGGGTGCGCCCACCACCATCCAACTCGATCCGGATTCGCCCGGCTCCCGAGTCGATGGCGTTCTCGACCAACTCCTTGACCACCGAGGCCGGGCGTTCCACAACTTCGCCCGCCGCGATCTGATCGGCCACGGAATCGGGGAGGATGATTATGGTGCGCTTGGTGGCCCCGGTCGGAGCGGGACGGTTGGCGGTGTCGGGCATACGCTCGCTTGGAATGGTGCGTGGACCGGAAAGATAGCCCTACGGGGTGGCAACGGCCTCCCGGGGCAACCATCCTTCCGAGTCGCCCGGTGCCCGCACCAACACCCATGGGCCCCACCGACGCCCCAGCCACACCACCGTTCCCGCAGGGCCCGGCGCCACTGCCGGCGCCCGTTCGTGCGGCGATACTCTCAGCGGCGTGTCCGCCAGCACGATCGCCCGCGGGCGTTGCCGCCACCAGGCGACCGCGCCCGCTCCAGCGACCGATCCTGCCGACAGCAACAGCAGTACCACCCATCGGCGCTGGAACCTCCGGCTTCTCATCAACCCGACCCAACCCGGTATCCAGAATACCACCGCCAGCAACAGCAACTCTCCGGCGGTCACCGGAGGCACCATGAGCCGGCGGTCCGACGCGGCATCCGGCGGCGGTACCAGAGCCCGAGCTCGGCGGACGTGCCGATTCCGCGGTGCCAACTCCAGGGCGCGGTGCCAAGCGGCGGCGGCTTGCCAATCATGACCCAGGCGGTAGTGCGCGGCGCCGAGGTTGTACCAACGTGCCACCACCCCGGGCGCGAGTTCGACTTCGCGTTGGAAACCGTCCGCCGCCAGCCGGAGCGCACCCGCCTGATACAACTCACTGGGAGAGGCCACCTGACTCCAGGCGGTGCCCGACGTTGCCAGCAGTGCGGCGATACCCACGGTGACTGCTCGGTGCCGCAAGGTCGACTGGGGAATCGTGGCCAGGTGGGCCACAATGTCGCGAATCTCGACGACCAGGGCGTGCTGCTGTCCATCGCCGGCCTCGGGTCCGTAGCGGGCCAACATGAGCCGCTGCCGGAGAACCCCGACCCGTTCGGCCATGCTGTGCTCCAATCCCGCCACCGTGAGTGCCGAAACCAACTCGCTCCCCACGTGTTCTTCCAAATCGGGTACGTACAGCCGGATGAGCCGCTCGAATGCGAGTTCGGCGGATCGCAGATCCGACGGGACCGCTCTGGCCGGCCGTGCCTGGCGCCGCCGCGGCATCAGCAAAGCGGCCAAGTAGACCAGCGGGGGCGCCCCGAACACGACCAGCCACACGATCCACGGCAGCGTCTCCAGCCGGTACGAGAACGACGGTCCGCCGTCTGCCAGCAGCGGCGGGGGGAGACCTCGCGCCGCGAGCGACTCGTCGCCCGGCGCTATCCGGAGCGCCTTCGGTTCCACCTCCAGCACGCGGTACCGGCCCGCATCGACATCGTAGAACGGGTACCGTACCGCGGGTATCGTCAACATGCCCGGCTCGGTCGGGACCAACAGGTACTCGAACGTCTTGCTCCCCCCGATCCGGCCCGCCTCCGACTCGAGGTGCTCCTCCACCCGGTCCCGATACACCCGGACGTCATCGGTCCACGCGGGACTGGGATCGGGCCACAGCGCGACGTTGCCCAGCCCTGTCACGGTAAACTCCACCGGCAGCGGATCACCCACTCGCCCGGACGCCTGGGGCAGGTGCCACCCGATCTCGAGTTTGCTGCCGACCGCTCCCTGGAACCCGGCCGGTTGGCCGTCGACGGGGAGCGGTCGAACCACCAGAACGGGCGTCGCGCTCTTGAGTGAGAGCCTCTCTTCCTGACTGAAAAATTGCAGGGCGAGGGGCACGCTGTAGCGCAGGCTGGCCGGCTCGAGTACGAACGTCCCCGGGGTGAGCGGGAAGACCACCTCGTGACTCACGAACAGGTCGTACCAGTCACGGCCTACCCTGCGGCTGGCGGCGATGCCCACCGGGGCCGGCTGGGGGTAACTCCAGAGACCGTCCACCTTGGGTGGCTGAAGCGTGGGCGGCCGGCGGAGTCGCAAGCGGAGGTCTCGGGGGAACCACGCGGCGGTGACCACATCGACTTGCTGCCCCACCAGGACGGTATCGGCCGAAAGGTGTACCGTCAGCCCGACCTCGCCGGCGGGGGATGGCGGCCGAGCCCGGCGCAGCAGGGTGGCGACCCGCGGGTTTACCGCCGCGGCAACGGCACCGCGCGACTCGCTGACCACTATCGACACGCCGGGAATGGTGACCACCTCCCCGCCTTGATGCGCCTCCACCGGCCCCAATTGGAATGTCCCGGCCCGCAGCGCCCGCAGCCGAAGCTCCAGGACGCTGGACCGGGCGACGGGAGCGAACGACACCTCACGTCGCTCGGTGCGCGACACCACCTCGAATCCGCTGACCGAACCCACCTGGACGCTCATGGATTCCTGGGACGTACTGACCGCCCGCACGGTATAGACCAGCTCCTCGCCGACCATGAGTTTGTGCCGGTCGGCCGTCGCGCTCAGCTCGGGCGATCCCTCCTGCGCCACCAGCAAAATGAGGGCGAGGGTGATCACCAGTCTTTCCCCCCGGCCGCTCCGCGTCCCCGGCGGCGTTTCTGTTGATTGGTCCTGACGGCGCGCTCTTGCCGTTCTATGGAGTTGAGAATCTGCTCGGCCTGGCTCCGGGTCAACCCGTCGGGCACCGGCTGCGGGTCGGCTTCAGGTTGGTCCTCCCGGCCGCTGGGGGGAGGCGGCGCGCTCTGTCCCCCTCCCCCTCCCCCTCCACCATCGGATGGTGGCGGTTCCGCTCGCAACGCCAACTCGAAGTTCCACTTCGCCTCGGCCGACCCCGGGTGGAGCAGTAGCGCTTCCTTGAGGTGTTGGATTACCATCTCACGCAACGCCTCGGCCCGCGCCGTGTCGATCCGCGACATCTTCAAGGCGGCCGTCCCGAGATTGTAGAGCGCCCGGAAGCGCAGGTCCGGGTCCACCGACATGGCCGCCTGGGTCAGCGGCACGGACGCCGCTTCGAGTTGTCCAGCCATGATGGCGGCGGTGCCGGCGTTGTAGAAGCTGGTGTCCTTGGCGAATCCCCGCCGCGCCAAAGCCAGATAGGCCTGAGATGCCTTCTCCAGGGTGCTGTCCCGCACGGCACGCTCGGCGTCGGTGACCAACTGGGCCGACGCGCCCATCGGCCGAAGCAGCAATGCGGCCAGTGCCACGAGAGACGCGGTGCGGCGGGTGACCGTTTGGCCAAGCAACACCAGGGCCGCCATCAGCAACGGGATCCACGCCAGGGGCGTGAGATCGGCGGTCCGCGTCTCCGTGGTGGGGTTGCGCTTGAAGGCGGTCGTGAGGTCGCGGACGGCGCCCGCCTGGTCCGGCACGTTAGCCGGGATGATGGTGCCGTCCGATGCGTCGGCGATCTGCCCCAGGACTCGATCGCGGCGCCACGTTTCCACGATGTCGCCGCTTCGAGTTCGCTGGTACTCGAGCAGCGTCCCCGCCGAGTCTCGAATGGGAATCTGGGTTGGAACGGCAGTTCCTTCGGCGACCAGCACCAGACGGATGCCCTCATCCCGGATGTATTCGGCGCTCCGCACGATGGCGTCGAGGGAGTCATGCGCCTCGCCGTCAGTGAACACCACCAGCACCCGGTCGGCAATTTCGGTCGAGGCGTCGAGGAGTTGGGCCCCTTGGACCAGTGCCGCCGCCAGGCTGGTCCCTCCTTGGCTGGCCAGATCGGGACTCAGGGCGTCGAGTTGCAGGGTGATGGCCCCGCCGTCGATGGTGAGCGGCGACAGGATGTAACTCCTCCCGGCGAAGGCGATCAGTCCCAGCCGGTCGCCCGGGAGATCGTGCACCAGACGCCTGGCTTCGCGCACCGCGCGGCCCAGGCGGGAGGGGGCGACGTCCTCCGCCAGCATCGACCGGCTCACGTCCATCACCATCACCAGACTGAGCGCCCGCGACTCGGTGGTGATCTCCGTCCGGCCTCCGCGCGGACCGGCCAACGCCACTCCCAGCAGTACCGCCACGATGCCGAGCCACACGGGACCGAATCGCCCGCTGGCCTCGGCTTGGTGTCGCAGTTCCGAAGACCACAACCCGGCCAACCGGATACGGCGTTGTCTGGCGATCCAGGTGAGCACTCCGACGACAACGCCGAGCACGGGCGCCAGCAACAGCAGCATGGGCGATTCGAAGATCATGGTACCCGTACCAGTCGGGTGGCACTGAGTCCCAATTCGAGCAACAGGGCCAGCAGCCCCAGGATGATGAGCGGCCGGGTCACTTCACTGTACCGGGTGTAGCGGGTGACCCGGACCGGGGTTTTTTCCAGGCCGTCGATCTGCCGGAAGATCCGGCTCAGGGCCTCACTGTCCTTGGCCCGGAAGTACCGGCCACCGGTGGTCTCCGCTATTTCTGTGAGCAGAACTTCGTCGATCTTCACCGGGAGGATCTCGTAGCGGAACCCCGACAATCCTCGCCCGGTAGGAATCGGCGCCTCGCCCTCGGTGCCGACGCCGATGGTGTACACCTTGACCCCGTAGGTCTTGGCGGTTTGTGCCGCGGTGCGGGGGTCGATGAGACCCCGGTTGTTCTCGCCGTCGGTGAGCAGCAACACCACCTTCGACGTCCCTTCGGCGGATCGTAGGCGGTTGACCGCCGTGGCCAGGCCACTGCCGATGGCGGTGCCGTCCTCGAGTTGGCCGACGGCCAACTCGGCGATGGCCCGCTCGAGCACGGGGTAGTCGAGCGTCACTGGAACTTGGGTCAGCGCCTCGCCGGCAAACGCCACCAGTCCGATACGGTCCGCGCTACGGCCGCGAACGAACGCAGTCGCTTGTTCCTTGGCCACCTCGAGCCTGTTCGAGGGCGCAAAATCCTCGGCCAGCATGCTGCTCGACACGTCGATGGCAATGGCGATGGCGATGCCCTCCTGCTTGACCTCGATGATGTCGCCCCCGACGCGCAGGCCGGACGCACCGATGATGAACGCGCTGAGGGCAACGATCCTGGCCGCGGTGGGGATCCTGATCCACCACGCGGGCCGTACCGCTGCGGCGACCGTGTCGACGTCGCTGAACACAACGCCACGCGTGGCCCGGTGACGCAGGAACCACCACCAGGCGGGCAATGCCAGCAGCAGGAGCAGCAACCAGGGACGGGCTACCATCATTGGTCGGCGAACTCCTGCGGTGGCGTCGCTACCGCCAGCGCCCGGCGGTAGAGGTCGAGGACCGCCCCGGGGTCTTCCGGCCGGAACCGGGCCCGGTCGATGTCGCGCAGCAGGGCCACCACGGCCGCGCCATCCCACGGCGCATCGCTCTCCCGCTCCACCGCCTCGATCCAGGCATCGGTATCGCCCGCCGCGGGTAGTTCCTCGAAATGGCCGGCCAACGTGTGGCGTACCGTGTCGCTCGCCGCGGCGAGGACGGCCCGGTGTTCACCGGCCGCCGACCACTGTTCGATAGGGAGCTGTGGCCTGCGGGCTCCGACTGGCTGAAGGGTTGGGGACGCAGGCGTGCCGCGGCGCAACCACCACCACCACAACGGAGTCGTCACCGCCGCAACCGCCAGCAGCAGCACCGCCAACGGGATCCACGAAGTAATCGGGCGCTGTACGATCCCCGATTCCGCCCTGACGGGGATCTCCTCGAGCGGTGCGTCCGGCAACACCGAGGCGATCTCCACGGTGACGGCGCGGGGCGGCCCGGACTCGACGGTGCCGTCGGGAGCGATGAGTTCGGGGCCGGGGACCATCAGGGAATGGCTCCCCGGGCGCCACGCCACCAGCGGGTACCGCACCGTCACCGAATCGCCTTGGCGGATGACGCGCGGCGTACCCAGGAG